>JAISLN010000222.1 GCA_031290835.1 Prevotellaceae bacterium | reverse complement strand
TTGAGTTTGGCATTGAGCCTCACATCCGTGTGGATATGGACAAGGACGATGAGTATGAGGACGTTGATTCTATTATTGAGTACGCCATTAGCTACCTCAACAAGGACGAATAGGAGTTGTGGGCAAGCGCTGGCAAATGGTTGCGAGAAACAATGGCGTTTACCTTTGCTTGGCTATTCGATGATCTATAAACACCTAACCAACTTCTACTATGGTAAAAATCTTTACCTTTTTATTGCTTACATCTTTAGCCAACGTTGCGTACGGGTATGTACACGGCGTGGTTGTTGACAAGGAAACAGCGCTGCCCGTTCCGTTTGCCGCCATACATTACAAGGGCAAAGATGGCGCTGTGCAAAAGGGCGTTGTGGCTGACGTGCAGGGCAAGTTTTCCATACCCGGCGTCAGCGCATCAGCGCTTACCGTATCGCACCTTGGCTACAAATCGGCAACTGTGAGGCTTGGCGCTGCGCAGCCGCAGCCGCTGATAGTGGAGCTGGAAAAGCACACGGTTTCAATAGACGAAGTAGTAGTTACGCCCAAAAACAACCCCGCCCTACGAATTATTAAAAACGTGCTGGCCAACAGGGAGAGGAACGACTTTGAGCGCTACAGCGATTACTCGTACCGCTGCTACTTCAAAACCATCGGCGACCTGAAAATTCCTTCCACGCTGTCTGCCGCCGACAGCGCAAAGCTGGAGGGTATCTTTAAAAAATCGGTGCTTCTTTCGGAAACCGTGGCGCTATGCCGCAAGTCGGGCAGCCGCATGGAGGACGAAATCATTGCCACCCGCACGTCGGGCATGGAGACGCCCCTATTTGGGCAGGTGAGCTACGATTTGTTTCACAAGGCGATTTCGTTTTACAGGCACGCCATTCAGCTGTTTGGGGCGTCCGAGTCGGGCATGAAGATGGTTACGGACTACGTCAGCCCGCTGAGCAGCGGCAGCATTAGCGCCTACAACTTTTACCTCGAAGCCGAGTACACGGTTGACGGCGACACCATATTTGAAATATGCTACTTTCCCAAAAAGCGCAGGAACTTCAACAGCCTGATGGGTACCCTGTTCATCAGCTCAAACGGCTACGCCCCCACCTGCATTATCGCCCACCCGTACGAAAAAGGCGTTATTGATTTTAAGTTTAAGCAGGAGTACGAGCTGGTCGGCGGCAGGTGGTTTCCCAAGAGGCTGACGGAAGAAATCGGCTTTGTGCAGTGGCGCCCCGTCAAGGGGTCGAGCGCCTACGTGGCCTACCTCATTTCGTCGCAAATTGACAGCGTTGCGTTCGCCGCGCCGCCGCCGCCGCGCCGCCTCGACAGGGTGTACATCAGCGAGGCCAACGTTACGCAGCGCAACGACGTTATCAGCGGCGTACGCCCGGAGCCGCTCTCGCCAAGGGAGGAAAAAACTTACGCCGACGTTGACAGCATTTTTAGCAAGAGCCACTTGCTCGACGTGGTCGCGAACAGCATCGCAAAGATGGACGAGGGAAAGCTATCCATCGGCAAGGTAGATGTGAGCCTGCTGCGCGTGTACACCTTCAACGGGCACGAAGGCTCAAGGTGGGGGCTTGGGCTGAACACCAACGAGCGCCTTAACAGGTTTTTGTCCGTAGGCGGGTACGCGGGCTACGGCGTTGACGACGATAGGATGAAGTATGGCGGCAAAGTGGAGCTTACGCTCAACCGGTCGCGGAGCGCAAAGGTGGCCTACTCCTACCAAAACACCCTCAAAGGCGTGGGCAGCAGCATGGACTTCGACTTTGCCAACGATTACGGCAGAAGCATTGTAGCCTCGCGCTTTGAGTACTGCACGGAGCATAAGGTGGAGGGCAACTTCCACGTGCTGCCCTCGCTGAGAGTAGGCGCATCGGTGAGCGCAAAAGACCTGACGCCGGCGTATGCGTATTCCTACAACGGCAGCCGCCTGTCGTCCTACAAAGCCGACGAGGCAACGGTTTTCTTGCGCTACGCTAGGGGAGAACAGCACACGTCGCTGGGGGCGCACCGGATACTTACGTCAACGGGCAACCCGTTCTTTTACGCGGCCTACACGCGCGGCGCTGATTTTTTGCGGCGCGGCAGCTATGCGTACAATAAGCTGGAGCTTTCGGTAGGGGTACTGGCCTACAACGGCAGGATAGGGCAATCCATCCTGCGGCTCGACGGCGGCTACGTTGACCGCAGCTTGCCGTATGGGCTGCTTTTTACCGGCGAGGGCAGCTACAGCGAAAAATTTTCGTTCGTCATCGACCACACCTTTCAGACCATGCGCCCCGACGAGTTTTTGTCGGACAGGTACGCCCATGCGTTTTACACCCACAACTTCGGCTCGCTGTTCTTCAAGTCGAAGCTGCTGCGCCCGGAGTTTGTGGTCACCTACAACGCCGGGTGGGGAAATTTGGGCAAGCCCGCATCCCACGGAACAGATTTTCGCATCAAAAACCACCTCTACCAAGAAACGGGGCTTATCGTTGACAATATACTCCGCCTCCGGTGGCTCAACGTGATGTACTTCCGCCTTGGGGCAGGCGGGTTCATGCGCCTTGGCCGCTACCAATACAAAGAATTTGCGGACAACATGGTGCTGAAAATGTCAATTACCCTTTCGTTTAAATAAATATCTTAAAAACGTTAAAATATTGGGATGCAACTTCAGGACAAAGGTCATTGATTTTTATTCGGGCAAGGAAATCGCTACCGGCTGCTTTGCCGAGCGGTGAGCTACCCGCAAGCAAGCTATACACCTTTTGCTACAAAAACCCCGCGTCGCCGACGGTGCGCCCTACCGTAAAGCGTCCTGACGAGGGCGAGGCAAAAAAATGCGGGGGGATGCAAATTTTTTCTTTCCGTCCTTTTTTTCGGACGGAAAGGATTTATCTTTGTACCCGAATAAGCGCACCTGCAAGTACGCGCGTGGTAGGCGTAGCAAGTTCAAAACCTATTTTACTAACTTCAAAATTTTATTTGAGATGAAAACTTTAGATTTAAATGCCTACGGCGTTTATGAGATGAACGCTAAGGAAATAAAGAAATCGGATGGTGGATGTTGTGTTGCAGGGTGGGTAGATTGGATTAGCAGCGGAATTTGGCTTAGGCTACCGTCTGCTGGTGAATTACCTAGTAAATCAATTATATACGCTTAATCCGAGTTTTCTCTGAAAGTTGGCATGTGCAAAATGAGCACATGCCAACTTTTGCTGATTGAAGCGCAAAAATAATATATGGTTAGCGACTATCAGAGAAATATCGCAACGTGTTGCGAGCAGCTGCAAGCAAGGCGGCGGCGCAGTATGCTCTACGGCGCTATGCGGGGTGTCGCGTTCCTGTGCTTCTTGGTTGCCGGCTATTTTGCCCTGACGCATCAAGCGTGGGTGTGCTGGCTTAGCGTCTCCTTTTTTGCTGTTGCTTTCGCTGTTTTTCTTCGCTGCTCCTACAGCATCAGCCAAAAGATAGACCACTGCCAAGCGCTCAAAAACGTTTACGAGCAGGAGCTGGCGAGCATCGTCCGCCAGCAATACCCCAACGCCGATGGCTCGGCGTTTCGCGACGCTACCCATCCATACTCCAACGATTTGGATATTTTTGGAGACCGCTCGCTGTTCCACCTGATTAACCGCTGCTATACGTTCAACGGGCGCTCTTATCTGGCTGATTTGCTGAAGCGTCCACCCGAGAATATTGCGCGCGTTTACCTGCGGCAGGAAGCCATCAAAGAGCTGTGCGCAAGCTACAGAGGGTTAATATTTGAGACGCTGGCTTCCCTCTCAGTAAAAAAGCCGCATGAAGCCTCGTCGGGCGAAAATATTCGTTCGTGGATACAGCAGCCCGATAAGCTCTGCCCGTCAAAGCCGACGCTATTGCTCATGCACGTTGCGCCGCCGCTCAACCTGATGCTGCTGGTGCTGGCCGTGTACAACCCTCTTTTTTTCGCTGCGCTACTCCTTTTTTTCATACCTCAGTACATTATTCGGAGGCGCTACAGCAAGCGCATCCGGCATGCCAAGAACAGCCTGAACGCCATTGTTGCCGACGTTGCCGGCTTCGATGTTTACAGTAGTATGCTTGCCGAGGTAAGCTTTCAATCACCATGGTTACAGCCTATCCAACAGCACATAGCGGCATACGGACAGCTCGCGCCACAGCTCCACAAGATGCTGTCGGTTTTTGATATGGGCAGCACCCTTTTCGGCTCTCTGGTTGAGTCTTTCCTGTGTACCAGCTTCAAAACGGCTGTAAAGCTGGAGAAGTGGAAGAAGCGAAATCGCGCCACCTTGCCCCAGCTCATTGAGCACATCTGCGAGTGGGAAACGCTGATTAGCTTAGCCGTATTTTCCATGAACCACCCAACGTTTGTATTTCCAAAAATCCTTGAGGAGCATTCTCCCACCATAGTGGAGGCAAAAGAGCTTGGCCATCCGCTAATTGCTGCCGAAAAAAGAATATCGAATGACGTTGCCATCAACAAAAACGATTTTCTCATCATTACCGGCGCCAACATGGCCGGCAAAAGCGCATTTCTTCGCACCGTTGGCGTTAACCTTTTGTTGGCTCGCATTGGCGCTCCGGTTTGCGCAGCGTCTTTTCAGTGCACACTTGTGCAGCTGTTTACCAGCATGCGCACGGCGGATAACCTTGATTCGGGGGTATCCTACTTTTACGCAGAGGCGCTTCGATTTAGGAAGATGCTGGATTTTATAGCCGCCGAGAAAAATGTACTGCTGATTGTGGACGAGCTGTTTCGGGGCACAAACTCGGATGATAGGCTAAAAGCTTCGCTTTCGTTCATCAGAAAATTAGCCGGTTACAGCGCCGCATCGGCGC
>JAISLN010000221.1 GCA_031290835.1 Prevotellaceae bacterium | reverse complement strand
TTTTTTATTCGGCAGTTGCAGGATAAAAAAAAATGTTTACCTTTGTGCTCGCTTTTGGCATTGACATTGTCGCTGCCGCTGCGCTTTTGGTACCATGGCCGAGTGGCTAGGCACCGGTCTGCAAAACCGGTTACAGCGGTTCGAATCCGCTTGGTACCTCAACTTTCATTTCACAGCTATTTTTAACAGGACAGTAGTACCAAATTCACGCTATCACCTTACCTTTGTGCCGCAAAAAATTATTGCCTGCTCCGACATTATTAAGCGTCTGATGCAATTTTGTGTAACGTAAAATACAATTTATGCAATATCATCCGCAAACGTTGCAGCAAATGCTGCAACAAAGCGTAGAGAAGTACAGCGAACGCCGCTGCTTTTCGTTTGTTGACGGTAATCCCATTACCTACGCAGAGCTTGGAAAACAAGCCGGCGAAATTCAACAGCTGCTTTCCTCCTACTCCATCAAGCCCGGCGACAAGGTTGCCATTTGGGGTCACAACATGCCCACTTGGGGCGCAGCCTACATGGCCATCACCGCCATGGGCGCCGTAGTGGTGCCGCTGCTGCCCGATTTCTCAAAGGTGGAAATAGAAAACGTGCTCAACCACTCCGACAGCAAGGCGATATTTGCTTCAAAGCGCTTGTGCTCCAAACTCGAGGAGCTACAAATTCCAAACGTTTCTACGTACATTCTGCTGGATACGCTCTCCGTGTACCGGTCAACCGCCACGCCGTGCGCGGCGCTTCCCGAGCCGTACACCGTAAAGCCGAGCGACTTGGCGGCCATCATCTACACATCGGGAACAACCGGCAAAAACAAGGGCGTGATGCTGACGCATCGCAACCTTATGTCGCAGCTCGAAATGGTGCGCAATTTGCAGCCGGTGGTTAAGGAAGACGTGTTTTTGTCGCTGCTGCCGCTGTCGCACACCTACGAAAACAGCCTCGGGCTGCTCACGCCGCTGCTCTGCGGCGCGTCGGTGTACTACCTCGAAAAAGCGCCTACGCCAAGCGTGCTGCTGCCTGCGGTAGAAAAAATCCGCCCCACCTACATGCTCACCGTGCCCATGATTATCGAAAAAATATTCAGGGGGAAAATACTTCCGCAGCTCCAAGCCAACGCCGCGCTACGCCTTTTATACGCCATCCCGCCGCTGCGTAAGCTCATGCACCGCAAGGCTGCCCGTATGCTATACCAAACGTTTGGCGGCAGGCTCAAGTTTTTCGGCATTGGCGGCGCCAAGCTCGACCCCGTTGTGGAGAAATTTTTGATAGACGGCAAGGTTTTTCCCTACGCCATTGGCTACGGGCTAACCGAAACCGCCCCGCTCATTGCCGGCGCAACCCCCGGCAAGGTGAAGCACCAGTCCACCGGCCCGGCGTTGAAGGGCGTAACCATGAAAATTCACAGGGTGAGCAGCAAGGCCGACGAAGGCGAAATATGGGTCAAGGGTCCCAACGTTATGCCGGGCTACTACAAAGACCAGGCGCTCACTTCGGAGGCGTTCAGCAACGACGGCTGGTTTAAAACCGGCGACTTGGGCGCGTTTGACCGCGCGGGCAACCTCTACATCAAGGGTCGCCTGAAGAACATGATTTTGGGCGCCAGCGGCGAAAATATTTACCCCGAAGAAATAGAGTCGGTCATCAACAACTTCCGGTACGTGAGCGATTCGCTGGTGGTGGAGCAAAAAGGACGGCTGGTTGCCATGGTGCGCTTCAACCACCAGGAGCTTGAGCAAAAGCTGCACGAGATGCGCGTGGAGGCCGAAAACTACATAGAGCAGCTGAAGGCCGAGCTGAAAGCTTACGTCAACTCGCAGGTAAACCGCTTTTCGCAAATTTCCGTAGTGGTAGCCCTTCCGTCGGATTTTGAAAAAACTTCGACCCTCAAAATCAAGCGCTACCTGTACGTAAACCCCAAAAATTGAGGGTTGCTCTCCCTTCACGCTCTTACAGCGGCCTCTAATTTTTTTTTTCATCTTTAGCCGTCATTCCGAACGAAGTGAGGAATGACGGCAGGGAGTACCGGCAATAGTTGCGCTATTGGTAGTGTCATACATTGTATAATGCTATGTTTTTCCGGATTGGCTCCGCTTCGCTTCGGTTGCCCGTAGGGCAATAATAACAATATAAATCTGCTTCTCTCTCTTTCTAAATTGGCTTCGCCGAGCTCCGCTTCGCTCCGGTTTCCCGTAGGGAAATAATATCAATAGAAATCGGCGTCTCTCTTGTTCTCAATTTCCCGTAGGGAATTAATAAAAAACGACGAAATTAAAGCCCTACGGGCTATTGGCGATAAGGGGGTATCCTATTTTGCTATTGATATTATTGCCCTACGGGCAACCGATGCAAAGTTCGGCGAAGCCAATCGGAGCAGAGCGCGGCGCGACATCATACAATATATGACACTACCGCGCTACTTTACCGCTACCTACATTTCTAAGCCTTTTTCCCGAAAATTCGTTTGAGAATGGTGCGCACGGTGCTGTTCAGCTCGTCGGATACCTTGAGGAAGTACAGCAAGGCAACGCTTACGGATGAAGCGATGGCTGTGCGGTATATGGCGTCCACCCAAGGGTTGCCGAAGGACGCCAGAAAATGGTTAACGCCCGCTACGACGAGGAAGATGGCGATGAGCTTTACCATGCCGAAGGTGTAGGGGGTGCTCTTTACTTTTCGCTGCACTATCCATTGCTGCACGGCGTACGAGAGCAGGCAGGAGAGCGCTGTTGCCACGGCCGCCCCGGATATTCCCCATGCCGGGATGAGGAGGTTGTTGGTAACAATGCCAATGGCAACAATGATAAACGTAAAGTAGAGGCTCCAGTAGTAGTACCTTGAAAAGCTTATCAGCACGCCGCCAAAGCCGAGCGTTACCGATACAAGCTTCGACATTCCGATGAAGAAAACGACCCACTTGCCGGCTTTGTAGGCAGCGCCGTTGGGGATAATGGCGAATAGGTTGTCGATGTTTATCCAAATCAGCAGGAAGACGCACCCGCCCACGAGCAGCTGGTTGAGGGCCACCTTTTGGTAGAGTATTTTGGCGGCCTGAAAATTGCCCTCCTTGAGGGCGTCGGCTGCCAGCGGCGAGGTAATGGCGGTGATGGAGCGCGAGGGAATTTCTACCACCGTGGCAATGTAAAAGGCGATGGTAAACACGCCTGCCTGCTCCAGCCCGAGGTGCGAGCTGACCATGAGCAAATCCAGCCGATTCAAAATAGAACCGCCCAGCGCCCCCGCAATGAGAAACATGGAGTACCTGAAGACGTCCCTGCGCAGCGGCTTGGACACAGAAGCGATGTTGTAGCGCAGGGATACGCTGCCAACCTTCGGCACGTAAAAAAACATGAACAGCATGGCAAGCCCCTGCACCGCTATTACCCCCGCCACCAGCCCATCTCTGCCCACCACGTGGTATCCGTACAGCAGGTACACCAGCAGCGTCAGCACGCGGATGAAAACCTCGCGGTTGAGCTTCGGCACGCTGATGCGCATGTTGGCGTTGGCGTAGGTTTCGAGCACTACGAGGTAGGCTGCAAAAACAATCAGGGGAATTACCCAGTAGTAGTAGTCCACAAAGAGCGCCGACTTGGCAATAAAAAAGTCCGTCACCGGCTCCTTCAGGACGAGGTAGAGCATCGTAAACAGGAGGCATCCCACAAAAGGCAGCGCCATGATGTAGAAAAAAAAGCCGTTGTTGCCTTTGCCGTCCTTGAAGTAGGGAAAAAAGCGCACTATCGACGAGGACGTTCCCAGCTGGGCAAGCCCGGCAAACATCAGCCCTACCTCAAGCACGACCTTTGTCAGCCCAATATCCTCCGGCGAAAGAAGCCCCGTGACCACAAACATGGTGGTCGCAAAGCCAATCAGCGCCCCCACGCAGGTTACAACAGTTCCCTTTATGCTTTGACGAATAACGATACCCATGCTCCGCCCTTTGTAAATTTTGTGCAAATATACATCTTTGCTTGTAAATCCGAAATTTTTCATGTATGTTTGCCTCGCCAATAGGCAAATAAAACCAACGTTTAACCACAAAAATCGAAAGCAAAACATGGAAATATCACGACGCAGCTTTATCAAAACAGGCGCCGTCACCTTGGCAGGAATAGCGGCGAGCAGCAGCTTGCTTGCCCGCGCAGAGGGCAACCAGCTCCCGAAAACCGGCGGCGCACCCACGCCCCAAGCCGGTGCGCAAAATCCCTTTGTCTCCAAAGCGGTAAACGAAACCATTGCCGAGGTAAAGGCAAAGATAAAAGACCGGAAGCTGGCGCAAATGTTTGAGCAGTGCTTCCCCAACACGCTCAACACCACCGTAACCCACAAGCTGGTTGGCGGCAAGCCCGATACCTTTGTCATCACCGGCGACATCCACGCTATGTGGCTGCGCGACTCCTCGGCGCAGGTGTGGCCCTACCTGCCGCTGGTAAACAAGGACGACAAGCTCAAGGCCATGATCAACGGCCTGATTCGCCGGCAGGCGGCGTGCGTGTGCATCGACCCCTACGCCAACGCCTTCAACGACGGCCCCACCGGCGGCGAGTGGCAAAAGG
>JAISLN010000220.1 GCA_031290835.1 Prevotellaceae bacterium | reverse complement strand
GGGCGCCCTACGCCGTTTTTGCGGGTACCCTCCTGATTGCGTACATCGCCCTGAAATGCTACGATATTCCGCTACGAAAATGGCTGCGAAAGCTGCTGTAGGTTCCACCGCCTCCTTGCACGAGCGTCCCGATAAATAGCTTGAACAATAAAAGGTAGCGTTATAATATTGTATGATGTTGCGCCGAGCTCCGCTACAATTGGCTTCGCCGCAGAGCTCAGGGCCGCCGTTCGCTGCCGCCGTCATTCCGAGCGAAGCGAGGAATGACGGCGGGGATTGGCATTGATAGCGTAGGTCTGTAGGTGATGTTGTCAACGGCAATAGGCTGTCCGCCTATAGCATTGTCATTCCGCCATGTGAAGATCAAATACCTATTTCCGGTTCCGGCTGGGATGTTAATGGTTATCCTTTGACAGGAGGTGTAGCCGCAATAATTCCCCCCATAATATGTTGCGTCCGAGACGGATCCTGCGACTGGGACGGATGACGCTACAGACGCCTGCACATAATCAGCGTTGCAGTCGCCGTGTATCCCAACCACGTCAAAGGAAAGCGTACCTGCCTCGCTGCCTATTTCGCGGTAGAAGTGCACTAGGCTAGCAGAACTAGTGCTGTAGGTGCCGCCGCTGTGGCTGGCGTACATGGAGTAGCTACCGCAGCAGCTCTTGCCACTCCCCCTCACCCAGCTGTTGGCTTGGGTTCCGTTTTCAAGCGTCCAGCCATCGTAGCCGGACTCAAAGGTTGAAGTAAACTCGGTAAACTTAGCGTTTACCACGTTGGCGGCGCCAAGCAGCAGGGCGCAGGTCAGGGGGTACAGAAATTTTCATCGTTTTCAATAATTTTGAATACATTTTTAATAAAGTTTTGCTTTGCCCTATCCCGAGAGGCGTTTCTTTGGTGAGTGGAGCACATAAAAAAGCGCGGGACAATATCTTTGATTTGCATCCAGAGGTCTTAGCATACCCGACGTAACAAATAAAAAATAAAGCCCACGCAACGTGAGCATTATTACTTTATTCTTGTACGTCTGAAATTGCTAAGTTTCTGAATCAAGACTAAAGCTAACGCTTTCTATGTAAAAATGTTGCCGGACGCTACGCCCGGCAGAGATGTTTTGGTTTTAGTTGTTATTTATTCATAGGCAAAAATGTATTATAAATTCGGACAAAAGTAAGCAAAATTTTTGTATGCCGCAAGGAGAGATTAAAAAAATTCGTGAACTTGGCCTGTAAGAGCTAAGGGTAGCGTCTGCATTGTATGATGCTATATTTTCCCGGATTGGCTTTGCTCCGATTGCCCTGCGGGCAATAATATCAATATATGACACTACCCAATAAAAAAGGGTAGCTAAAGCCCTACGCTGCCTGCAACAAAAATTTGGTAAAGGTGGGCGTAGAGTTCAGCGCAAAGGAGCGCCGGATTAGCCGTTGGACGTCAGCACCTTTCCCGTCATTTCTTTGGGAATTTCAATGCCCATGAGGGTTAGCACGGTGGGGGCAATGTCGGCGAGCACGCCGCTTGCAACGCTTTTCACCTCTTTGTCCACCACGATAAAGGGCACGGGGTTGAGCGAGTGCGCCGTGTTTGGCGAGCCGTCGGCGTTGACGGCGTTGTCGGCGTTGCCGTGGTCGGCGGTGATGAGCACCGTGTAGCCGTTGTCCTGCGCGGCTTTCACCACCTCGCCCACGCAGGCGTCAATGGTTTTTACCGCCTTTACGATTGCCTCAAAAACGCCGGTGTGCCCCACCATATCGCCGTTGGCAAAGTTGAGCGCAATGAAGTCGAACTTTTGCTTGCCGAGCTCTGCAACCAGCGCCTCCTTTACGAGCGGGGCGCTCATTTCGGGCTGCAGGTCGTAGGTGGCCACCTTGGGCGAGCTGATGAGTATTCGCTCTTCGCCGTCGAACGTTGCCTCGCGCCCGCCGGAGAAGAAAAAGGTTACGTGCGCGTACTTTTCCGTTTCGGCTATGCGCAGCTGCTTTTTGCCCGCCTTTGCCAGCACCTCGCCCAGCGTATTCTGCACGTTGTCCTTATCAAACAAGATGTGCAGCCCGACAAACTTGTCGTCGTAGGGCGTCATGGTGCAGAAGTAGAGCGGGATGACGCTCATGCCGAAGTCCGGCATATTTTGCTGCGTGAGCGCGATGGTCAGCTCCTTGGCGCGGTCGTTGCGGAAGTTGAAAAAGATAACGGTATCGCCCTCCTGTACGCGCCCTCTTCCCTGCCCGCAGACAATCGGCCTGATAAATTCGTCGGTAACGTTTTCGTCGTAGGAGCGCTGCACCGCCTGCACGGGGTCTTCGGCGGCAGCGCCAACGCCGCGCACCAGCAAATCATACGCCTCCTTGACGCGCTCCCAGCGCTTGTCCCTATCCATGGCGTAGTAGCGGCCAACGATGGAGGCCACTTCGCCGCACGATTTTTTTAGGTGATTTTGCAGCTGCTCAATGAAGCCTTTGCCGCTCTTCGGGTCGGTGTCGCGCCCGTCCATGAAGCAATGCACAAAGGTGCGCCCCTGTAGCCCGTAGTCGCCCGCCACGTCGCACAGCTTGTAGAGGTGGTCGATGGAGCTGTGCACGCCGCCGTCGGATACCAGCCCCATGAAGTGGAGCTGCTTGCCGCTGCGCTTGGCGTTCTCAAACGCCGCCGTTACTTCGGGGTTTTGCAGGATGCTGTTGTCGCGGCACGCAATGTTGATTTTCACCAAATCCTGATACACCACGCGCCCTGCGCCAATGTTGAGGTGCCCCACCTCGGAGTTTCCCATTTGCCCGTCGGGCAATCCCACGTTTTCGCCGCAGGTGAGCAGCGTCGAGGCGGGGTAGGCGCTTGCAAGGCGCTCCATGTTGGGCGTTCCTGCGGTGTAGATGGCGTTGGTGCGGTCGTGCTTGCCGTTGCCCCAGCCATCAAGAATCATTAAAAGTACTTTCTTGTTCATTTATATGTAAGGATTAATTTGATACAGTGTTTTTGTTGAGCCTTTCGCCGCTCACTTTTTCCTGATAAGGGTTAAACCGTCCCGCAAAGGTAGCATAATTTTTTCCACGGCGCTATCGCTGCGCACCATTTCGTTAAACTCCTGCAAAGCCCGCGTATGCCTGTCGCCGGCGAGGGGTGCGGCGAGTATTTTTCCGCTCCAGAGCACGTTGTCGGCAACGATAAGCCCGCCGGAGGGCGTGAGGTTGAGCGCCATGCGGTAGTAGTCGGGGTATTCGCGCTTGTCGCCGTCGATGAATACGAAGTCAAACGTTTCCTTCAGCAACGGCGCACCCTCCAGCGCACTTTGGTGGTGCACCCTTACTTGCGCCGCCTGCGGCGATTGGGCAAAGAACGCCTGCGCCACTTCGAGCGCCTCGTCGTCCACGTCGTAGGTGTGCAGCACTCCGTTCGGCGGGAGCGCAGCGGCCAAGCACAGCGCCGAATATCCGGTAAACGTGCCTATCTCCAGCATGGTTTTGGACTTTGCCAGCTTTGCCAGCTGCTGCAACAGCAAGCCTTGCTGCCAGCACGACAGCATGCGCGGCTGCACCATCCTCAGGTGCGTTTCGCGCGATAGCGCTTGCAGCAGCTCCGGCTCCGGCGTAGAGTGGCTAAGGCAGTATGTGTCGATTTCAGGTTGCAAAGGTGCAAGGTTTCAAAAATTACGAATTTACTCGTAAATCAGCGACGACAAGCTTTTCGGGTCAAACACTTCGCAGGCCAACGCCTGTATTTGCTCGGCGGTAATGGCTCGGATATGCTCCTCCACCTCCTTTTGGGAGTCAATTTTTCCGTAGGCCAGCAGGCTTTTCCCCATGCCCAGCATGGTGTGCTCGTTGCTCTCCGAGCCGATGGCAATTTGCCCCAGCAGCTGCCTTTTTGCGCGGTTGAGCTGCGCCGCCGTCAGCTTGCCGGAGCGCAGCTTTTCCAGCTCCTTGTCCACCACGCGCAGGCATTTTTCCACGGCGTTTTTTTCGGTGCCGAAGTAGATGGTCGCCGCCCCGCAGTCGGAGTAGAGCGTTGAGGCCACCTCTACGCTGTAGGCCAGCCCGTGCGTTTCGCGCAGCGCAAGGCTTAGGCGCGAATTTTGGCTTGGCCCTCCCAGCAGGTTCACCAGCAGGTACAGCGCAAAGCGGTTGTCGTGCGCGTAGCCAAAGGTGCGGTTGCCCAGCAGGCAGTGCGCCTGGTGGGTTGCTTTTCGCCCCACCCTTTTGAAGACGATGTAGCCGGGTATCGGCTCCCTTTTGCGCTGTGTGGTGGTGCACGGCAGGTGCGCAAAATACTTGTTCGCCAGCTTTGCCACTCGCTCCACGCCAAAGCTGCCCACCGACGAAAACACCATTTGGTCGGTAGTGTAGCAGCGGCTGACAAAGCTGCGCACGCCCTCCTGCGAAAAGCGGCGCAGGCTCTTGGCGCTTCCGAGTATGCTTCGCCCCAAGCTCGAGGCCGGGAAGAGCAGCTCCTCGAACTCGTCGAAAATCAGCTCCGACGGGCTGTCGCGGTACAGGTTGATTTCGTCGCGGACTACGTCTTTTTCCTTTTCGAGCTCCGCCGGCGGGAAGGTGGGGTTGAAGACAATGTCGGCAATAATGTCGAACGCCCTGTCCAAGTCGCTACGCAGCGCTACGGTGTGCACGGCGGTTTCTTCCTTTGTGGTGAAAGCGTTCAGGTCGCCGCCGCGGGTTTCGAGCAGGGTGCTTATTTTTAGCGAGCTGCGGGTTTTTGTTCCTTTAAACAGCACGTGCTCCAGAAAGTGCGCCATGCCGTGCTCATGCTTCAGCTCATCGCGCGTACCGGCGTTGATGGTCAGCCCGCAGTAGGCAACCGCCGATTTTACCCGCTTGTGCGCAAAGCGCAGCCCGTTGGGTAAGGTAAACGTTTCAAATTCCATTTTTGCCTCAAAAAAAGTAGCGCAAATTTAGCATAAAAACAAATACCGGCAACAAGCCGCAACGAAAAGGCGCCTATGAGCTCGCTTTGCCGGCTTAAAATTAAAAATTTATTGAAATTCAACATTTTACAATACGTGCTTAGGAAAGCAAATGGCAAACACTCAAAAAATGTTGATAACTATCCGCTAAAGATGGCGTACAATCCAAAATTTAGAGCTACTTTTGCCGTTGCATTTGCCAAAAAAACGCCTTTCATTTTCATCAATGAATAATAGCTTACAGCCCTTTTTCTCTACCTCCGAAGTGCCGCCTTGCGCCGTGAGCGGGGTTGGTTTTGTAGGGGCGCCGTTTGGGCGCCCTCTAAATAACAGCACACACACACACACACACACACACACACACACACACACACACACACACACACACAGTACG
>JAISLN010000219.1 GCA_031290835.1 Prevotellaceae bacterium | reverse complement strand
TGGGCGCCAATCGAAGGGGGATTGTCGGGCGTTTCGCTGAGCGCCAACTGGATGTGGGCGTGCAAAAGCGAGGGCGAAGATGCCCGCCTCTACAGCGCCGTGAAGGCGGCAAGCGACTTTGCGCTGGCGCTGGGGATAAATATCCCCACAGGAAAGGATTCCCTCTCCATGACCCAAAAGTACCCCGACGGAAAAAAGGTTTACGCGCCCGGAACGGTTATCATCTCCGCCGTGGGCGAGGTGAGCGACATTCGCAAGGCGGTAAGCCCCGTGCTCAACCCCAGCCTGAGCAGCGCGCTGCTCTACATCAACATGTCCAGAACGGCGCTTACGCTGGGCGGCAGCAGCGCGGCGCAGGCGTTGGGCGAGCAAGGCGGGGCTGCACCGGATGTGGCCAGCGCCGCCTACTTTGCCGACGCTTTTGCCGCAGTGCAGGCGCTCATAGAAAATGGAATGGTGCTTGCCGGGCACGACGTGTCGTCCGGAGGGCTGGTTACCACGCTGCTCGAAATGACTTTTGCCAACATCGGGGGCGGGCTTGAGGTTGACCTCACCCCGCTTGGCGCGCTCAATACGGCGCTGTTTGCCGAAAACCCCGCGCTGGTGCTGCAGGTGGAGGATGTTGTTCGGGTAAAGGAAGTGCTGCACAGCTACGGCGTTGAGGCGGTGGCTATTGGGTGCCCCACGCAGGTGCGCACGGTGCGCCTATTCCACAACGGGCAAAAGTACAAGCTCAGCATTGATGAGCTACGCGACGTTTGGTACACGCCATCGTACCTGCTCGACCGCAGGCAGAGCGGCGAAGAGCAGGCAAAGGCGCGGTTTGAAAATTACAAAAATCAGCCGATATGCTACCGCCTTCCGCAGCATTTTACGGGCGCCTTTGCCGAGTACGGCGTTGACCCTCGCCGCCGGACGGCGACGGGAATACGCGCCGCCGTTATTCGCGAAAAGGGGTCGCAGTGCGAGCGCGAAACGGCGTGGGCGCTGCACCTTGCCGGATTCGACGTAAAAGATGTGCACATGACCGACCTCGTTTCGGGTACCGAAACGCTGGAGGATGTGAATATGGTGGTATTTGTGGGCGGATTTTCAAACTCCGACGTGCTGGGGTCGGCAAAGGGATGGGCCGGCGCGTTTCTCTACAACCCCAAAGCAAAGCAAGCGCTGGAAAGCTTCTACGCCCGCCCCGATACGCTGAGCTTGGGCATTTGCAACGGCTGCCAGCTCATGGTGGAGCTGGGGCTTATCACGCCAAGCGACGGGCAAAAACCGCGCATGCTGCACAACGACTCGCGCAAGTTCGAGAGCGCCTTTGTGGGCGTCGAAGTTCCGCAAAACAATTCGGTGATGCTTGGCTCGCTAAGCGGCGCGGCGCTGGGCATTTGGGTTGCGCACGGAGAGGGAAAGTTTGCGCTGCCGCTGGGCGTAGAAAGCTACAACGTTGCGCTGCGCTACGCCTACGACGCCTACCCCGCCAACCCCAACGGCTCGCCGGGCGCCGTAGCCGCCATCTGCTCCGCCGACGGGCGGCACCTCGCCATGATGCCGCACCCCGAGCGCACCATCCACCCGTGGACGTGCGCCTACCTGCCCCTCCTCAACCGCTCCGACGAGGTTACGCCGTGGATAGAGGCTTTTGTAAATGCAAAAAAATGGGTGGAAAAAAAGCTTGGTAAGGCGCCGCAGCCCTGCTAATTCACAACAACCGAAACCCTGATAGCTACGCTTGATTGCTTGGGGGCGTTGGTAATAATAGTTACGTTTTTGCTTATTTTTCCTTTCAGCGTTCCCGCGCTGAAGGTGGCTTTCAGCTCCGCAGCCTGCCCCGGCTTGATGCTTTTTGGGTTGTTGTCGGCAAGCGTGATGCAGCCGCAGCTGGAGGTAACCTTGCGCAGCAGCAGGTCGCTCTTGCCTTCGTTGGCAACGGCGATGGAGAACTCTTTGCGTGCGCTGCCCGCAACGCTTCCCAGCTCCACCTTGCGCAGGGCAAAGCTTGCCACCGGAGCGTTGGCAAGCTGTTCTCCCGTCAACCCCGAAAAATCCTCGTCGATGCTGGCGCTGACCACCAGCTCGTTGTCCTTGCCGCCGATGCCGTTGAGCGTAAGCCCCACCTTGTCGGCAACGTAGCCCCAATCGTTCTTTTTTGTCGCATGGTAGGTGCAAACAATGCTCCCTTTTTCGCCCGCGCCGAGCGTTTGCGGATGGGCGCTTATGGAGAGATGCGCCGGCACGTTTTCAAAGGCAATGCTCACAGCCGTGCTTCCGGTATTGATGACGGGAAGCGAATCGGTTGCCGTTGCGGTGTGGTAGATGTTGGCCAATGGAATGTTGAGCGATTTGAGGCGTAGCGTACCGATTACGCGCGGGTAAAGGTCGGCAACGCCTTTGGTTTTGGGCAACACTTCGCCCGAAATCTTCAGCTTCACTTGCTCCGTTTTGGTTGTTACGGTAATTTCCTTGTCAAAAATTCCCGGACGATCTTTTGGGTCAAAAATAGCCTTTACGAAGCCCGCTTTGCCGGGCAGCACGGGCTGCTTGGTCCACTCCGGCGTGGTGCAGCCGCACGACGATTCTACGTTGGTAATGATAATGGGCGTTTTGCCGGTATTGGTAAATTCAAACTGAAAGGTAACGTTACCGCCCGCTTCGGAGATTTGCCCAAAGTCGTGCGCTGTTTTTGTAAACTGCATCTGCGCCGACGCCCCAATGCTCATGAAGCACACAGTGGCGGCTATAAGGATTTTTTTTATCATAATTTTTTCCACGTTTTTCGCAATTCTTTATTTTGAGGCGCTACAAAAGAAATTGATGTAGCTCACAAAAAAAATATCTGTAATTCACAGAGAAAACCAAGACTACTTGACAAATTTACCCCAAGTTAATCATCCAAAATGTTGTATATCTGCCCTTCTGTCAAGCCGGTAACCTCGGCAATCTGCTTAATGCTCAGATTTGCCCTGCGACAACTTTTTATAAGCCTGATTCGCTCTCGCTCTATACCATGTTTTTCGCCACGTTTTTCGCCAATTTCTTCGCCCTCTTTTTTGGCAAGATCTATGGCTTCGCGCACGTCGTAGTACTCCAGTACGCTTCGATTGTAAGTTTCCATTTCTCCTTTTGTTAGTTTATTTATCCTTGCTTCTTCGTACAGCAGCCTGAATATTTCTTCG
>JAISLN010000218.1 GCA_031290835.1 Prevotellaceae bacterium | reverse complement strand
CCCCTACACTCCTTCCTTTGCCCTGCGTATTTGCTCGGCGCTGGTGAAGTTGCACGTGGGGATGTGCCCCTTGAGCGGGACAATTTTTTCGTGAATGGCGTCGATAAACCATTCGGGCTGCGGGAAAAAGGCGCTCTCCAGCTCGTAGCACGGCGTAATCCAATTGCGCGAGCCGAGCACCACAGGCGGCGCGTCGAGGTAGTCGAAGCCCAGCTCGGTAATGTTGCGGGCAAGGTCGTTGAGGAAAGAGCCTCTGCCCGAGGCGTCGCCGGAGATGATGATGCGCCCGGTCTTTTTTACCGAAGCCAGCACCTTTTCGTAGCAGAACGGCACCAGCGAGCGAGCGTCGATAACTTCGGCGCTCATGCCGTACTTTTCTTCCAGCACTTTGGCGGCGTCGAGCGCTCTGTACAGCGTTGCGCCAATGGTCAGCACGGTGACGTCCTTGCCTTCGCGCTTCACGTCAGGCTCGCCAAAGGGAATTTCGTAGTAGCCTTCGGGAACGCCGCCCTGATGGAACAGCTCTCCCACGTCGTAGATGCGCTGGCTCTCGAAGAAGATAACGGGGTCTGTTCCCTGTAGCGCAGCGTTCATCAGCCCTTTGGCGTCGTAGGGCGTGGCGGGGAAGGCAACCTTTAGCCCCGGAATGTGCGCCGCGAGCGAAGTCCAGTCCTGCGAGTGCTGCGCACCATACTTTGACCCCACCGACACGCGCACCACCACCGGCATCTTGAGCACGTTGCCGCTCATGGCCTGCCACTTGGGCAGCTGGTTGAATATTTCGTCGCCGCACCTGCCGAGAAAGTCGCAGTACATGATTTCGGGGATGACGCGCCCGCCGCACATGGCGTAACCTATGGCGGCGCCAATGATGGCGGCTTCCGAAATGGGCGCGTTGAAAAAGCGGTGGTAGGGCAGCGCCTCCGTCAGCCCGCGGTACACGGCAAACGCGCCGCCCCAGTCGCGGTTGTCCTCGCCGTAGGCAACCAGCGAGGCGTCCTTGTAGAAGCGGTCGATGATGGCCTCAAAAATGCCGTCGCGCAGCTGATACTGCTTCATCTTGGAGACGGGCTTGCCGTCCTTGTCAACCGCAAAGCGCTCCTTCTTGGCGATTTGCTGCACGCGCGGATTTTCGCTCATGGGGTGGTTCACCTCCGGCGCTGCGTCGGACATGGAGTCAACGGAGAGGTTGGAGAACGTCATTGCCCCCAGCATCTCCGGGTCTTTCGACAAGTCCATCCGGGGCGACAGCGCGTCGTCGATGGAGAGCTTGAAGATTTCGAGCATCAGCGCTTTCACATCTTTCCACGTGGCGTCCAAGTCGGCTTGCGCGGCGGCGCCCGCGTCCACCAGCTGCCTGCCAAACGCGGCAATGCAGTCTTCGGCAGCCCATGCGTCTATCTCCTCCTTGGTGCGGTACGACGACGAGTCGGAGGGCGAGTGCCCCGATATGCGGTAGGTGACCACGTCGAGGAGCACGGGGCCGTTTTTTTCCTCCAGAATTTTCCGCTTGCGCCGGTAGGCCTCGATAACCGCCAGCGGGTTGTAGCCGTCCACGCGCTCGCTGTGCAGCTGCTCCGGGTTGACCCCCGCGCCGATTCGGGCGGCAAAGTCGTAGCCCATCGTTTCGCCGCGCGTTTGCCCGCCCATGCCGTAGCTGTTGTTCATGATGTTGATGATGATGGGCAGCCCGCCCCTCATGTCGCCCTCCCAGAGCTGCTTGTACTGATCCATGGCGGCAAACACCAGCCCTTCCCACACGGGGCCGCACGCCATGGAGGCGTCGCCAATGTTGGCAACCACAATGCCCGGCTTGCGGTTGACCTTTTTGTAGAGCGCCGCGCCTACGGCAATATCTCCGCTGCCGCCCACAATGGCGTTGTTGGGGTAAATACCAAACGGGGTGAAAAAGGTGTGCATGCTGCCGCCCAATCCCTTGTTGAAGCCGGTAACGCGGGCAAAGATTTCTGCCATGGCGCCGTAGAGCAAAAAGCGTTGCCCGAGCTGCTTGGTCGTCCCCTTAAAGCCCCTTTTGGCAACGCTGACCGTTGCGCCGCCCCAGAACTCGTCCATGATTTTTTCGAGCTCGCGGTCGCCCAGCAGCTCAATGGCGCGCAAGCCCTTTGCGAGGATTTCGCCGTGGCTGCGGTGCGAGCCGAAAATAAAATCGGTGGCGTTCAGCGTGTACGCCATGCCTACGGCGGCGGCTTCCTGCCCCGCCGAGAGGTGGGCAGGCCCCGGGTTGTTGTAGGCTACGCCCTCGTATGCGCCGGTGGTTTTCACCAAGTTCAGCATGGTTTCAAACTCGCGAATGACCACCATATCGTGGTAAATGCGCCGCAGGTCTTCTTTGGTAAAATTTTTGCTTTGCAGCTCTTCTGCAACCGTCTTGCTGTAGCGGTTGACAGGAATGGGGCTAAACGTTATTTCCCCCGCCTGACGGAGAAATTTCGGATCTACAGGTTGAGATTTTGGCATGATATTGAATTTAGAATAATAGAATTTAGAATTATAGAATATAGAATTATAGAATATAGGCGTTTAGAATAAGAAGCGTAGCGGCGTAACCCGAGCTTCGGCAAAACATTATTCACCATTTGCTCTAACCTCTTATCATTACGCCTTCTTTTTTGATTTCTTCAATAAAGTAGCGTATGTCTTGCTCTTTATCGTACTTCACCTTCATAATATTTTTTTGAGGTTTTAGAGTGTTGATTTTAGAACTAAGCGTTAGGCTTTGTAGCGTTTGCAATAGCATAACCCGCACTCCGTATGCAAATTATCGCTATTCGCTCTAAACCGGCAGCAACCCTTGAGCAGAAAAAAACTATCAAGAGCGAATAAGTTTTTCAAGCGTACAGATAAATTCTTCTGCCGGTTGTACAAGGTTTCTTACATCGTCCTCTCCAACATCTTTCCAGTCGCTGTAATCGCTTGTTTGTCGAAGTTCAAAGAGCGTGGCATAAAATTTCCCCAACTCTTTACTGATAATATTTTTTGAAATAAAATGCAGACCGAGTAAGGTTATAATGCCGGAGTGTGTTTGTGCCGGATGTTCATGATGAATAAGCAGGGCGCTTGCTGCATAGTAGCAGGCATAGTATAGGCGATTGGCCGCCGTATGCCAGTAATTTAACGCCATAGTTCCTTTTGCTTCGCGTAAAGTATCCTTTGCTTTTTGCAACCGGAGATTTACCACCGCTTTTCGTTCCTCTTCATTTAGCTTCATACTATTTCTATTCCGTCGTGTGTTACATTTTTATAGAAAAACGAATGTTTTTGTTTTTCCCAATCCGATGCGGTGAAGATTTTTGCGCTGAAATAATACCCGAATGTCCATCCCAACTCTGCAAAGGGGTAGCCGTAATTTCCGTAGTCGTCCCACGCGCGCGACGACTTGTTGAGTAGTATGAGCAAGTCCCAATCCGAGTCTTCCCTTGCGTCACCACGTGCTTGCGAGCCGTAGAGAATAAGCCGGTCGTGCGGTAAAACAGCGCGTTTTAGCTGCCGGATTTGTTCAAATATTTGTTGGTTCATAGCGGAAAACCTTTAGCGTTGATGGTATCTCCTAACAAAAGTACAAGAAAATTTAGGTAGTGTCATATACTGTATGATGTTGCGCCGAGTTCTGTTATAGCTGCCTTCGCTGAGTTTTGCGGCGATTGGCTTCGCCGAGCTCCGCTTCGTTCCGGTTGCCCGTAGAGTATGTCTTGCTCTTTATCGTACTTCACCTTCATAAGACTTTTTTGCTAAGCGAAACAACCCAGGATGCGAGCTACAGATGGTAGCATCATACCATAATATAACACCAACAATTCATTTTATTTTCCTGTCCTGTCATAATTCTAAATTTCTTTTAACGTGCAGTCAGAACAAATCGCTGTGTGTTCCGGTAGCAACTAACTCCAAAGCGTTTGCCTGCACGTTGATTTTGTATATTAATAGCCAGTCAGGTTTTATGTGACACTCCCGACAGTCGGTAAATTTGCCCTGCAAGCGGTGGTCTTTATGTTTGGGGTCTAACGGTTCGCTGTTGGCTAACTGGGTGATGATAACCCGCAACAGGCTGATGTCCCAACCACGTTTTGCAACCAACTTGTAGTCGCGCTTAAATTTTGTAGAAAAAGTTATATCCATCCAGCGCTTACCCGTTTAGCTGCTCAAACAATTCGTCTATGCTCTTGCACCGGATGCCTTTTCCGGCACGCAACTCCTGTATAGCTGCGTAAGTTTCGGCGTTGGGCACGTCAGTAATATTGTCATCGCTTACAGTTACGTCTTTCACTCCTTGCAAGTTTGCTATTAACGCTTCAAGCGCCGGTAAAATCGCCGGATTATCAAATGTTATACTCATTGTTACCATAAAAATTACTTTAAATATTAGCGGCGTCAGGCGGCAGATTGTTACTTGAAACCGGGATACACCGTAAAGGTACAATATTTTTCTCCTTTTCTCCTAAAACTCTTACTCTCCCACAGCAAAGACCACCTCCTTGAATATTTCCGATACGGTAGGATGTGGGAAGACCACCTCTTGCAGCTCTGCAACGGTCATTTCCTGCTCAATAGCCATGCACGCTCCGTATATCATTTCGCTCGAGGGGTTTCCGAGGATGTGCACGCCGAGTATTTCGCCGTGCTTTTCGCCCGTCAGCACCTTGCAGACGCCTGCGCCGCCCTCGTTTTCCGCCACAAACCTTCCGGCGTACGCCATGGGCAGCTTGGCCACCCTGTAGGCAATGTTGGCGACCTTAGCGGCCTCTTCGGTAAGCCCCACGCCCGCTATTTCGGGGTTGGTGTAAACCACGCCCGGTATGGCGCTGTAGCGCATGGCGTCGGGGCGACCCGTGAGGTTGTTTACCACCACCTCTCCCTCGCGGCTCGCGGTGTGCGCAAGGAGCGAAAACCCCGTAACGTCGCCGGCGGCGTACACGTTGGGAATGTTGGTGCGCATCCGCTCGTCGACCTTCACGCCGCCCTTGAGCAGCTCCACGCCGAGATTTTCCAGCCCCAATCCGCTCGTAACGGGTCGGCGGCCAACGCTCACGAGTATTTTGTCGCCCGTGGCGCTTGCCGTGGCGCCGTCCTTGCCGACGTACAGCACCTCGCTTCCCCTGATTTCGGTTACCTTGCACGAGAGGTTGAACTTCACGCCGCGCTTGGCGTAAATATCGCGCAGCATGGCGCTCAGCTCGGGGTCGAGCCCGCCCAAGATTTCGGGCAGCATTTCCACCACCGTTACCTCCGTGCCGAGGCTGTTGTAGAAGCTTGCAAACTCCATGCCTATCACGCCGCCGCCAATGATGACCAGCCGCTTTGGCTGCTCGGCAAGCGCAAGGATTTCGCGGTTGGTGAGGATAGCGCTGCCGGCTTCCTTGAGGCCGGGGATTGGCGGTACAAACGCTTCGGAGCCGGTGCAGATGAGCAAGTTTGCCGCGCTGTAGCTTTCGCCGTTGCAGGCAACTTCAATGCCGCCTGCGCCGCGCCCCTTGATGACGGCTTCGCCCTTGACCACCGTAACTTTGTGGGCTTTCATCTTGGCGCCCACGCCGGCTACCAGCTTGCGCACCACCTTGTTTTTGCGGTCAACAATTTTGCCAAAGTCAAAGGTGGCGCTTTTGGCATTCACGCCGTACTTGTCGCCGTGAACGGTCGTATCGTAAACCTTGGCGCTGTAGAGCAAGGTTTTGGTTGGTATGCAGCCTTCGTTGAGGCATACGCCGCCCAGCTCGCGCTTTTCAAACAGCGCAACGCTAAGCCCCTTGGCTCCGGCGCGCTCTGCGGCAACGTAGCCCGCAGGGCCGCCGCCTATAATTGCTAAGTCAAACATGATAATTTTTAGTTTTGCAGCCGTAAAGCTGCACAGGGTTTATAAATATGCGTACATGTCAGTTTTCCATCAATAATTTTGTCACCAGCGCCGATGCTATTCGCGAAGCGTTAATTCGCCTGTTGAGCGTCGTCCATTGTGGCGTGCCTTGAGCGAAGCTTTTTTGCGCCTTTTCGCATTTGTGAATTAGCGATGAGAACGTTTGAAGCGCTTCCTCCAGCTCCTCTTTCGTAAAAGTATCCATTCAAAATCTTCTTTGCCTGTGCTAATCAACCGTAATAGCTCAAGAAGAAGCAATATCGTACCTAATATCAAACTCCAATTCAGGACATGGTTTTCCTTCTTTTGCGCACATTTCCCGTTCTTCGCGGTACGATTCGTAGAAATCCTCTACTGCCTCTTTCGCCGTGCTGCCAAAGCCTGCAAGCCCAAAATCGTAGCCGCAACAATCCATGTAGGCGCTATATTTATTGTCGTTGCCGAGCTCTACTATTACTTTTTCCACTTCTTCAATTCAAATTTCAAGATTCAAATTTTCAATCTCCTCCGCCACCTGCTTTATAAACCGTGTAGCTTCTCCGCCGTCCAGCGCGCGGTGGTCGTAGGTGAGGCTAAGCCCAATGTGGGGAACAAAGCCGTAAACGCCGTCGCCCAAATCTTTGGGGCGCGGCACAATGGTGTTGACGCCCAGGATGGCCACCTGCGGCAGGTTGATAACGGGCGTAAACATCTCCACGCCGTAGCTGCCGAGGTTGGAAACGGTAAACGACGCCGCCTCGGCGGACAGCAGGTCGGGGTCGATGGAGCCTTTTTTGCAGGCGGCGGCAACCGCCTTAAGCTGGTTAGACAAGCCCTGTACGGACAAGTCGTCGGCATTTTTCACCACCGGCACCATAAGCCCGCGCTCGGTATCGACCGCCAGCGCGAGGTGCACCTTGCCGAACAGCCGGACGCTGTTGCCCAGAAAGTGCGCGTTGACCTGCGGGAATTTTTTCAGCGCCCTGATGACCGCGAGGCAAACCATGTCGTTGAGGGTAATGTTTGTTGGGTAGCCGCTGTCCACCGCCTTTTTGACCGCCTTGCGCAGCTCCAAGATGCGCCTTGCGTCGGCGCTGAGGTGGTGGGTGAGCTGTGCGGAGCTTTGCAGCGAGGCGTGCATGGCTTTTGCAATGAGCTTTCGCATGTTGCTTAGCGGCTTCACTTCGCTGTCCGGGGCACAGACCGCGCTTTGCGGCGCTACGAGGTCGCCGCTCTTTGCCCTGCCTGCCAGTCCGCTGCCCGCAGCTGCGGGCGCGGCGCCGGTTTCGCGGGCAATAGCTTTTGCCAGCGGCGTCATCTTGGGCAAGGCGGCGGCGGCCTGCACGTCGCGCTCAATGATGCGCCCGTCGGGTCCCGTTCCGCTCAGCGCCGCCACGTTGACGGCCTCTTTTTTTGCCAGCGCTTTTGCGCGGGGAGAAATGCCGACATGAGCCGTGGTTGCGGTGGTTGCTGCGACGGCGGGAGCCGCCGTCGGCTGAGCTGCCGGAGCGTTTGCTGCCGCCGGAGCTTCTGCCTTTGCCGCGGCGGGAGCTGGGGCAGATGTGGGGGAAAGCGCAAGCCCATCGAGGCTTTCGCCTTCGCTGCCAATCACCATTACGTTGCTCAGCACGGGAATTTCGTCGCCGTTGGCGTAGAACGTTTCGAGCACTACGCCGCTCACCTGCGCCAGCTCCTCAAACGAAGCCTTGTCGGTTTCGTAGGTAAACAGCAAATCGCCTGCGGCGACGCTATCACCCTTTTTTTTGTGCAGCTCCGTAAGGATGCAGCTCTCTACCGATTGCCCCTGCTTGGGCATTATAACGACTGTTGCCATAGTATTCTTGGTTTTAATAGCTTCTCCCGGAAAAGATTTTGTAAAAACGCAGCAAAGGTACAACATTACAAATGTATTTACAAGTTATTTCCAAAGTATTTTAAATATTTACGGATTAACCATTTACAGTTGATATTGATGTTTACAAGTTGGCGACATGTAAATGTAGCTCTGCCATTTTTGCTCGGCGAGGGAGAGGTCAAAAAAAGTTGGGTACGCCTCAGCTGTGGTTTGCTTGTATTAGGTCAAGCTTTGGCTTGATAAGGTTGTTGGGGTATATCAGCCAGCCGGCGCACAGTGGCGCCCTGTCCGCAACCGGCGCAAGTGTTGCATTTTTGCATTTTCTTATATGTTTTTTGGTGCTTTTGTAATCAATTTGTATTTTCTTCTGTATTTTTTTGTACTTTTATAACCAACCTTATAGCACGAATGTCGGATAGGAAACACATACATGGCAATGATGATGATGAATATCTCCTGCACCTGCTTCGGCAAGGCAATAGGGATGCCTTTACGCGCATTTATGAGCGCTACCATAAAATGCTTTACGCCTTGTCTTACCGTTACCTGAAAAGTCAGGCAACGACAGAAGATGCTGTGCAGCATGTTTTTGTAAAGCTATGGGAATATCGTGCGGATGTTGTTGTAACGGTAAATCTACGGAATTATTTATATTCCATGGCAAAAAATTATATTCTCAACTACATCCGGAATGCTCATACTGCTGTTGTGCATAGCTACCGGATGGCGCAGGCGGCAGGAACGATAGAAGATAATTTATTGGAAGCCATTGAGCGGAAAGAATTAGTGGCAGTATTTTATCAGGCTGTAGCATTGTTGCCGGCGCAAAAGAAAGAAATTTGTTTGTTGAAGATGGAAGGTAAATTATCGAATCAGGAAATAGCCGATAAAATGAAATTGTCTGTAAACACGATAAAAACGCACTATGCGCAAGCCATAAAGTTACTGCGGGCATTCCTGTACAAGATGTTTCAGATAACAATTCTGCTCATTCGTTTTCCGCTTTAAGGTGTCAATTGTTAAAAGAAACGAACATGAATGTAATAAACCGACCGGCAGAAGAAACCATTGGTAAGGTATTAAATGGTTTGGCCTCGCAGGAGGAAGCCACACAAGTGGCTGCATGGTTTTCTACGCCGGAGGGGCAGCTATACCTGTCGCAAAGCATGGAAAAGGACTTTGCGCGTTTTTCCAAAGGTTACGAAGAGCTGGCGGTAGATCATCCCATCCCTTCCGAAGCCATCTATAGCCGTATTGTGAAGCGTATCCGGACAAAGCAAATACGGCGAATGTGCTTTCGTGCAGCGGCAGTATTGTTGCCCTTTTTGCTTGTCGGGAGCGTTTTTTTGCAGCTTAGCTCGCGTGTTGATTTGTTTGGCGGCGCCGATTACGAGGAAGCTTATATTCCCAAGGGGGAAAGGGTGCAGTTCATGTTTCAGGATGGCTCCAAAGCTTACATCAATGCCGATTCAAAAGTAAAATATCCGAAGCAGTTCGGCCTACTTGACCGGAAAATTTTTCTGGAGGGCGAAGCCTACTTTGTGGTTACGCCCAATGCCAACCGACCGTTTATAGTGGAAATGGGAAAAACATCCATACGCGTGCTGGGGACGTCGTTTAATGTGGCGGCATACCCTGAGGAGGCGTACATTTACGTGTCGCTCGACGAAGGCAAAATAAGCATGGTATCGGCAGCAAAGAAAAACAGCTATCTAAGCCCGGGCGAGAAGCTCATTTACAATAAGCATACCGACAGCTGCACGATTATCAGGGTGGCCGATACAGAGTCGGCCTCGCAATGGAAAAACGATGTGATTACGTTCAAAAATGCGCCGTTGCAGGAAGTGGTTAAGGCGCTTAACCGCTGGTACGACGCGCCGTTTGTGGTAGAAGACGCCCGCGCCCACGCTTACTCCTATACGTTCACCTCCGAAAATACGCTGCTGGAAAAAGTGCTGCTCGACCTCGAAAAAATTGCCCCGGTCCGCTTTACTTATGAAAACGATACCGTGCGGGTGCGCCTAAAGTAAAAAGATACCGACGGTTAATTATCCGAAGAAAAATTGTAATTTTGCGGAATGAAATATGATAAAATGAA
The DNA here is from genome assembly GCA_031290835.1 of Prevotellaceae bacterium. Taxonomy (GTDB): domain Bacteria; phylum Bacteroidota; class Bacteroidia; order Bacteroidales; family UBA932; genus JAITMY01. The sequence goes on along the minus strand of JAISLN010000218.1, from coordinate 3,229 downwards.
TACGCAAAATGAAATAGAAGAAATCTCCGAGCAAAATTTACTTTTTGAAGATCTCCAAGAGCCAATAGCCCAAGTGGAGCCGGAAGAAAATAATGAGGGAATAGAAAAGCCCTACGATCCTCAGCTAATTGATATTCGGCCTCAGACGTTGGCTTTAGTTAATATTATCAGAAGATTACGTGAGGATGCCATTGACTTGTACCCTGATTTTCAAAGAAGTGCAAATTTGTGGAATGCTCGACAGCAAAGCCTTTTAATAGAGTCTATGTTGATAAGGATTCCCCTGCCGGCGTTCTATTTTGATGGCACCAATAATAATAAATGGCAAGTTATTGACGGCCTACAGAGGTTGTGTACGATAAAAAATTTTGTTGTTTTACAAACCTTAAAGCTTACAAACCTTGAGTATCTCAATCAATTTGATGGCTGTTCTTTCGCAGAGCTTCCTTTGCACCTTCAGCGGCAAATTGAAGAGACAAATGTCACGGCTTATATTATGAATATGGGTGCTCCTGATGTTAAATATAACATATTCAAACGTATTAATACTGGCGGAGTTACCCTCAATCCGCAGGAAATACGTAATGCATTGAATCAGGGTGTTCCGGCGGATTTTGTTGCAGAATTGGCTTCTACGGATTCCTTTAAGCAAGCTGCGAAGTTGTCTGATAGACGAATGCAAGACAAAGAATTTGTTACTCGTTTTGTTACTTTTTATCTAAATAAGCCGGAAGAATATAAGCCTGATTTGGATACATTTATGTCAAATGCTATGAGCAAACTTTATAGCTTCTCCGAAGAAGAACGATGTATAGTTAAGCAGAATTTTATTGCCTCCATGAGTTTGGCCAATGAGATTTTTGGAAAATGGGCGTTCAGGAAAGTATATGATAAAAATAAAAAAAGGCTCTATCCGATAAACAAAGCCCTGTTTGAGGTTTGGAGTATTTTATTAGCAAAGTTATCCGATGCGGAGCGACAAATAGTAAGGGAGGCAAAGGAAAGCATTTTCAATGATTATATCAAGCTCATGAACGAAGACAGTGATTTTGTTGGAGCAATTACCTCCCAAACTGATAATAAAAATAAGATACTATATCGTTTTGGCAAAATAGAACAATTACTAAAAAACAGGTTGTCATGATAAATCGGATTTCGGTAGAAAACTTCAAGTCTCTGAAAAAAGTAGACGTAGATGTTACTAATTTGAATTTGCTGATGGGATTAAACGGAATGGGTAAGAGCTCGCTCATTCAGGTTTTGTTGCTCCTAATGCAAAGCGATAGCCTCGGCGAAAGAATAGTAGATTTAAACGGAAGCCTTGCGCGGATTGGTCAGGGTAGAGATGCCTTGTACCAATTTGCAGAAGAGAGGAATATTGTTTTTAAGTTGACTTTTGATGGATACGAGCCATTTTCATGGAAATTTCCATCCCAAAGCGAAAAAGAAAAGCTAACAGCGGAGACAGGGTATACCAAAAAACAAATGGAGTTTTTCAGAGAAAAGACAAAGCAATTTCAGTATATTAATGCAGAGAGGATTGGACCAAAAGATATTTATGAGGCATCAAGTAGCGTAGTGGCGGATAAAAAACAGCTGGGCTTATCAAGCGAATATGCTGCTTATTATATCAATGTGTTCGGACTCGAATCCATCGTTCCGGAAATGTTAAGGAAATGCAATGCTTTTTCGGATAAGCTGATTCATCAGCTAAATGCATGGATGCAGGAAATTTCACCCGGGGTATTGATTAATACAAAATACGTACCGGAGGTGAATAGAATAATTTTAGATTATCAGTTTGAGCTGACAAAACAAAAAACAAATTCTTTCCGTCCCAAAAATGTAGGTTTTGGTATTTCTTATGTTCTACCCGTTGTGCTGGCGCTACTTACTGCTACAAAAGAAAAAATCGTTGTGGTAGAGAATCCCGAATCGCATGTTCACCCAAAAGGACAGGCAGAATTGGGGAAGCTCATTGCTTTGGCCGCTAATTATGGTGCACAATTGTTTATTGAAACACATAGCGACCATATTCTAAACGGTATTCGGGTGGAAGTAAAAGAAAATCAGCTTGATAAATCAAAGGTAAATGTGATGTACTTTGATAAAATAACGGCTGATATAGAGCAATTCACCCAAATCACCCCAATAAAAATAGATAAAAATGGGGAGTTGAGCGAATATCCGGAAAATCTTTTAGACGAATGGGCTAACCAGCTCTCAAAATTGATTTAGTGATGGAGCTGCTGTTTAATGAATTGAGCATTATGCCTGCCGCCGACAAGTACGCGGCAGCCCATACAATGAAGCTGCTTGCGGACGCGGTTAATGAGGCAAGAAAAAAAGGCTTCAGGCACTAGAAGAAATGCGTTCCACAAATTGGGGTGGGAGCAAGTTTATTAGAAAGATACATGAAGACGGCGCTATTGAAATAGCGCTGTTTAAAACGAAGAGACAATACGCTTTGTCGGTGAAAACAACCGGTCGCAACCTCATAGAAACAAACGCAATAGCAAAAATATTGGAAGAGCGCTATTCGTAAAATCATTGCTGCTGCTACAAATCTTAAAAAATCCACACCCACTTCTTCCCTATTTCTCTGCCGTTTTGTATTATTAATCATTTGATACAAAGTTAATAATGCAGTGCAAGTAAAAAAATATGGCGGAGCCATCATCCTTTCTTCATACTTGTGTGTCTATTGTGTATATTGATTGTTAACATTGGGATTAACTAAAACGCACATCTGCTTATGAAGTATAAGGTTCTTTTGCTTTTGCTTGTAATGCTGAGCACAGCGACAAGTGTTTTTGCACAAAAGGTAAGCTTGAGCTTCCGGAAAGTTCCGTTAGACGAGGTGCTTACCGAAATCACAAAACAAACGACATTCACCTTTGCCTACAGCCAGCCGGTGATTGACCCCAAAACGGAGGTAAGCGTTGACGTGAAGAATGTTGAGCTGCCGCAGGCGCTCAACAAGCTGCTTGCCGGCACCGGTATTGCGTATGAAATAAGCGGTAAAAAGGTGCTCTTGTTTTCTGTAAAAAATTCCGGTGGCAGCGGCAAAGGTAATAGCATTACGGTGACGGGCGTAGTTACCGATGCGGCGGGCGCACTTGTCGGCGCTACCGTCAAGCTGAAGGGAACCACCAAGGCGGTTGCCACCGATGCAAACGGACGTTTCTCCTTAGAGGCAGATGCGCAAGGCGTGCTGGAGGTAAGCTTT
>JAISLN010000217.1 GCA_031290835.1 Prevotellaceae bacterium | reverse complement strand
AACATGAAGACAATTGACATCAAAGGCTCAAGCCGCACGGCGCTTGGGAAAGAAAGCACCGCCAAGCTGCGCAAAACGGGCAGCGTGCCCTGCGTAATTTACGGCAACGGCGACAACATTTCATTTTCGGTGGACAAAGCCGCGCTGCACCCGCTGGTGTACACTCCAAGCGCCTACCTCGTAAACATCGACGTTGACGGCAAAACCGAAACAGCCGTAATGCGCGAGCTGCAATTCCACCCCGTATCCGACGAAATTTTGCACGCAGATTTTTACCGCATCGACCCCAGCAAGCCCATCACCATCGACGTGCCGGTTGCGCTGGAGGGCAGCCCGGAGGGGGTGAAGCTGGGCGGAAAGCTGCAACAGCTTACCCGCAAGGTAAAAATTTCGGCGCTGTCGCAGCACCTGCCCGACGTGCTCAACGTGGACATTTCGGCCCTTGGCTTGGGCAAAAGCATTTTTGTAGGCGACCTCTCGTTTGAAAACGTAAACATTCTTACGCCGAAGAGCGCCGTGATTTGCGCCGTGAAGATGACGCGCGCCGCCATTGGCGCTGCCGCCGCCGCCTCTGCCGCCGCAAACGCTACGGCTACCGGCGGGGCCGCTCCTGCTGCCGCGGCAAAGAAAAAATAGCCTGCACGGTACTAAAACAGGTGGAATTGTAAAAATTCCACCCCATTTTTCTCGCCATATCTCACATCATGAAGTACTTAGCTGCATGTTTAGGTAACATTGGACCGGAGTATGCAAATACGCGGCACAACATTGGCTTTAAGGTTGCCGACACGCTGGCTGCCGCCGACGGTCTGCGCTTTAGCGCAGACCGCTACGGCAGCGTTGCCGAGCTGCACCACAAGGGGCGCGCTATCATCCTGCTTAAGCCCTCAACCTACATGAACCTGAGCGGGAAAGCGGTCAGCTACTGGCTGCAAGCCGAAAAAATCCCCCTTGAGCGCCTGCTCGTCGTGCTGGACGACATTAACCTCGACTTCGGAAAGCTGAGGATGCGCGGCAGCGGCAGCGACGGCGGGCACAACGGGCTGAAAAATATTGCGCAAACGCTCGAAAGCGAAAGCTACGCACGGCTGCGCTGCGGCGTGGGTAGCAACTTCGGGCGCGGGCAGCAAATGGATTACGTGCTGGGCGAGTGGACGGCCGACGAGCAAGCGCTGCTGCCCAACATCCTCAACAGGGCGGCAGACGCGGTGAAAGCTTTTGCCGCCATCGGGCTGGAGCGAGCCATGAACGTGGTGAATACGGCAAAGTAGGTTTTCGGTCAACGAGGAGCTCTACAAGCTTTACGGCGCGTGGAAATCCGACCAAATCGCGGAGGAAATGGCGGCAAAGCTGAAAGCGGCACAAAAATTCAGGTAAAAAGAGCCGGATTTTTAATGCTCTCATGGCATGTAGTTCACCCAATATTGGTCAGACGCTAACCTTTCTGATAAAAATTTGCTTGTGCGTTAATTTTAATCATAATTCGGCGTTGGCAAATCTTTCCCAATTTTAATTCAAAAATCAAAAATTTCAGAAAATGCCAGGGGAATCTTCCCGCATAGACAAGTGGCTATGGAGCGTTCGCGCCTACAAGACTCGCAGCGAGGCAGCCGAAGCTTGCAAGAGCGGGCGCGTAAAGGTAAACGAGGTGGAAGCCAAGGCTTCGCGCGAGCTCAAGGTCGGCGATGTGGTAAGCTTTCGCAAAACTCCGGTGAGCTACTCCTACCGGGTGTCTGGCTTTCCGAAATCGCGCATAGCGGCAAAGCTGGTGAAAGAATTTGCCAAGGATGAAACGCCGCAGGATGAGCTCAACAAGCTGAACGTGAACGTTCAGCCCCTCTTTGTTCAGCGCGAAAAGGGGATGGGACGGCCGACAAAAAAGGAGCGGCGCCAGCTTGACGCCTTGATGGGGGTCAACTAATGCTGCGCCGTGAGCTTAACGTCAAAAGATTCTTTGCGTTGCATTTTGTTAACACAAGTAAGCTGTGGCGGCTGCAAAAATATTATTCAGATTACAAGAGCGTTGGAAGATTATTGGCAAAAACAAGCGTTTGGGCACTTTTTTTTCTACTATTTTTTTCACAACTTTGCCATCAAAATTTAGAGCACTTTTTTTTACGTATAATACTTAAAAACCACATCTATGCTTAGCCATAAAGACGTTTGGGACAGTTGTTTAAAAATAATAAGGGACAACATAAGCGAGGAAGTTTACAAGGCGTTTTTTGAGAAAGTTACGCCTTTGCGGCTCGAAGGCAGTATGCTTACCCTACAGGCTCCTTCGCAATTCATTTGCGACTACATTGAAGAACACTACATTGATTTGCTGCGCAAAACTCTTCGCAAAGAGCTCGGCGCCGAGGCTAAGCTACAGTACAGCGTGATAGTTGCCGGCGAACCGACGCCCCCCGTGCCGCTGAGCTCGGGCTCTACTCCGCGCAACAGGCGGGTACTGCTGCCGGCTGCCACCGGCGGCGGCGCCCGTGTAAAAGGTTTTAACCCATTTATTATGCCCGGACTGCCCGGTCTGGAGATAGACCCGCAGCTAAACCCCAAATATGCGTTTGAAAACTACATCGAAGGTCCCTGCAACAAGCTGGCGCGAAATGCGGGCTTGTCCATAGCGCAAAGCCCCGGTACGACTATCTTCAACCCCCTATTCGTTAACGGCAACACCGGCTTGGGAAAAACGCACCTCGTTCAGGCCATCGGATTGGAGGTAAAAAAGCTGCATCCCGAAAAGCTGGTGCTGTACGTCAACGCCAACAAGTTTAAGGAACAATATACCAGCGCCGTACAGAAAAACGAAATCAACAACTTCCTTCACTTTTACCAGATGGTGGATGTGCTCATCTTGGATGACGTACACGACTTTGCGGGTCAAACCAAAACGCAGGATACGTTTTTCCACATTTTTGACCAGCTGCACCGCTCCAAAAAGCAAATTATTTTGACTTCCGATAAATCACCGGTAGAAATAGAAGGGCTGGAGCCGCGCATCCTATCGCGCTTCAAGTGGGGCTTGCCGGTAGAGCTCACTGCGCCGGACTTTGAAACGCGCCGCGCCATATACCGCCACAAGGTGCGAAAAGACGGCATTGAGCTCGACGATGATATTATTGAATATCTGGCTGAAAAAGTGAGCAGCAACGTGCGCGAATTTGAAGGCGTACTCAACAGGTTGCTGGCAGAAGCAACGTTCAACAGAAAAGTAATATCAATGGATATGGTGGTGAACGTAGTAAACAAAAACATCAAGAATACCCAAAGAGAATTTACGGTTGGCAGCATCTACAAAGCCGTGTGCGAATACTTCAAAATCGCTACCGACAATGCACAGTCAAAAACGCGGAAAAGAGAAATTGTGCAGGCACGGCAAATCGCCATGTACTTTAGCAAGAGCCTGACAAAAACATCGCTTGCGTCAATAGGCGCCCAAATTGGAGGAAAAAACCACGCTACTGTGGTGCACGCCTGCAAAACGGTAAATAACCTTATGGAAACCGACCGCAATTTTCTTGAGATGGTCAACAACATCGAAAAGAAGCTGAAGGTGGTCTAAATTCTTTCCAATAACCCCCCATTTTCCCGCATGAAAGCCTCCGTTCTCACCGTTGGCGACGAAATCCTTATCGGGCAAATTGTTGATACAAATTCCGCCCGTATTGCCCGGTGGCTGGGCGATGCGGGCGTTCGCGTAAGCGCAATGCGCTCAACAGGCGATACGCGCGAGGCTATCACCGGTGCGCTGGATGAGCTGTTGGCTGCCTGCGATTTGGTCATCATCACCGGAGGCCTTGGCCCCACCAAAGACGATATTACCAAGCAAACGCTTGCCGCCTACTTTGGCGCAACCCGCATGGT
>JAISLN010000216.1 GCA_031290835.1 Prevotellaceae bacterium | reverse complement strand
ACGCTTTGCCTCAACGGCATAAAAGCCCTGCCCTACCACGCCGGCATGGATGCTGCGCTGCGCTCGGAAAATCAGGATAAATTTCTCATGGAGGAGGCGGATGTTATTGTGGCTACCATTGCCTTTGGCATGGGCATAGACAAGCCCGACGTGCGCTTCGTTATCCACTTCGACATCCCCAAAAGCCTCGAGGGCTACTACCAAGAAACGGGACGCGCCGGGCGCGACCACGGCGAGGGGCAGTGCATAGCCTTTTACAGCTACAAGGACATACAGCGGCTCGAAAAGTTTATGCAGGGAAAACCGATGAGCGAACAGGAAATAGGGCGGCAGCTGCTGATGGAAACGGTGGCCTACGCCGAATCGTCGGTGTGCCGCCGAAAGCTGCTGCTGCACTACTTTGGCGAAAGCTACGATGTGGAAAACTGCGGATGCTGCGACAACTGCCTCAACCCAAAGACGCAGCTGGAGGGAAAAGGCTACATGATGCTGGTGCTGGAGGCGATTATGGCGCTGCGCGAAAAGTTCAAAACAGAGCACGTCATCAACGTTATTCGCGGCGAAGCCAACTCGGTCATAAAATCCTACCGCCACAACGAGCTGGAGCTATTCGGCGAGGGCGGCGAAAAAAGCGAGCGCTTTTGGGACGCCATCATCAGGCAAAGCCTCATTCACCGATTTATCAAAAAGGATATTGAGCAGTACGGCGTGCTCATGCTGACAGACAAGGGGCGGCGCTTCATGGAAAAGCCGCACTCCATTATGCTGGTCGAAAACCATGAGTACGCCGACTACGACGACGATGACGCCGGCGGCGCCATCGGCATGGCCGGCAAATCGTCGTCGGAGGGGAGCGACGAGGCGCTTTTTGCGCAGCTCAAAAGCCTGCTCCAGAGCGAAGCGCGGCGGCGCAACCTGCCTCCCTTTGTGATATTCCCCGAAACGTCGCTGCGCGACATGGCCATCCACTACCCCATCACCACCGAAGAGCTGCACGCCTGTCAGGGCATTGGCGTGGGAAAAGCGCAGAAGTTCGGGCAACCCTTTGTGGAGCTCATTGCCCGGTACGTGCGCGAAAACGACATTGAGCGTCCGCAGGACATGGTGGTGAAGTCGTCGCCCCACAAGTGCGCAGACAAGGTGGCCATTATTCGCAACATCGACCGCAAGATGGACTTAGAGGATATTGCCGCCTCAAAAAAGCTAAGCCTCAGCGAGCTGATTTCCGAAATTGAAACCATTGTGAGCTCCGGCACCAAGCTCAACATCGACTACTACGTGCAGCAGCATGTGGACGAAGAAAAGTACAACGAAATTGTGGAATATTTTTACAGCGAGGCGCAGAGCGATTCCGTTCAGGAGGCCATGTCCGCGCTCGGCAGCGACGATTTTACCGAAACCGAAATCAGGTTGACGCGGATTAAGTTCTTGTCGGAGCACGGGAATTGACCAAACCCTTAAGTTTGAGTACGCGCACCGAAGGGAGCATGTACTATTTCCTAAGGCGCTGCGCTGTGCCTTAGCGCACTTTTTCCGAGGTCTTTGGACGTTGCCAGCGCAATACCCCTACGCTGATTTTTGTCCACAGCGTTGTAAAAGTGGTACACTACTCCGTTGTGCTTCAGCACGCAGGGTTTATGCGCGTAGAGCTCGTCGTAGGGCTCCGAGGGGGCTATGAGCATGTCGCCCGTCCAGTCTGTCCAGCGCACCAAATCGTAGGAGCAGGCAAAGCTGTTGAAGGCCTCCTCCTCGCGCCCCTCCCAGAACGCGCCGAAGTAAAACATGACAAATACGTCGCCTATTTTTTGAATAACGGCGTCGCCCGTAATCCCCCGCGAATGCGCCATCACCGGCTCGGCTCCAAGGCGTTTCCAGCTCCTCATGTCGTCCGAAACCGCCATGCCGATGCGCTCAAACCAGCGCAGGCGCTTGTTGCCCGTAGTATCGCCGTTGGCGTTGTAGTACATTACAAAGGGGTAGCCCGTTGTTTTTTCCTTATCCCAAATGACCGTGCTCTTGTAGAGCTTTCGGTTTTCCCACCAGCGCACGTCGGCGTCGGCAGGGGTGAGGACGGGGTTGGGCAGGCGCTGCCACTCGTGCGGCACGGTGGCGCTATCGCCGGTGCAGGCCATGCCAATGGAGAGCGCGCCGGCTTCGTAGCCCTCCGCATCGCCGCCAAAGTACGACATCCAGCGCCGGCCGTCGAACGTTTGCAGGGCGTAGCTGCCACCCCAGGCGTAATCCTGCAAGGCGAGGTAGCCGGCTTTTTGGCGGGCATCCCAGCCGTCCGGCGTGAAGGAGAGGAGGCGACCCAGCGTTTTCCACTCCAAAAGGTTGCCGCTGCGGGCAAGCCACGTTTCGTAGCCGCTGCCGTCGAACACAACGTAGCTCATGTACCACGCGCTATCGCCGTAAAACACGGTGGGGCAATCCAGCTTTTTTGAGGAATCTTCGGGAAGCATTACCAAGCCGTATTTGTAGGGCGTTTTGACTTCCTCGTAAACGGCTTTCATCACGGCCTCGGGCACCGGCGCAGGGTCGGCGTAAGCGCGCAGGGATAAGGCCGAGAAAAATAGAATGTAGAATGCAGAAGTATGGAATGTAGAATGTAGAAGCATAGAATGTAGAAGTATAGAATGTAGAAGTATAGAAGTATAGAAGTATAGAATGTAGAAGTATAGAATGTAGAAGCGTAGAATACTCTCCCCTACCCTCTCCCTCTCTCTCTTCTCTGTGGCTCTCTGTGGCTCTCCGTGTAACTCTGTGTAATAAAAAAAATAACACAGAGAGCCACAGAGAAGAGCTTAGGGCATGGGCGCGAGGTTTTCCCACGCTACGTTCCATGCTCCATCTTTAGGGAATCCGGGGTTGGGGATGGCGCTTCCGTCCCAGCCTGCGCACATCATGGCAACGGCGGCGAGCAGCCCCCCGTTGCCGGGCAGGTACACCCTGAGGCGGTCGTCCTGATAGTTGTTGCCGCCAATCAGGTAGGTGTTTGTTCTTTTATCCATGAGCAGCGCGGCGACCGCTTTTTCGGGGTTGCCCATACGCGCTGCGTTCATCGCCACCATGGGAAAATCCCATCCCCACGTTTTATCCCAATTCCAGCCGTCCCAAATCCAATTCAGCGTGTTTTCCATGTAATCTTTTCGGATGAGCCTGCTCATGGGCAGCATTCCCACAGCGCCCAGCACCGCCGGATGGTCGGAGGTAAAGCGCACGTTGGCGTAGGTATCCACGGCGTCTTCGGCGGCGAGGTAAAGCCCGTCTTTGGCGGCGAGGGGCGCGAGGTTGTCAGCCACCTCGTCCCAGCGCGGGTTTCGCGGCAATCCCGCCCGCTCCCGCCACCGCTGAGCCACCTGCAGGGCAAAGTGCCAGTACGAAAGCTCAAGCGGAGGGTTGAGGGTTTCGGAAGCCCTGAGGGTTTCCTGCGCCGGAATAATGCCCTTGAGCACGTAGCGCTTGCCCGCCTCGTCGCGGGTTGCAAAGGAGGCGATAAAGGCGGCCGTTTGCTCCACAAGAGAGGCGTACCGCTCTATAAATTCGGGGGACGGGTTGTTGCGGTAAAGCAGCTCCAGCAGGTATATGATGTGGGGTTGCTGCCATATAAGGAAGGAACCCACGCTCGATGGCGCTTCCTCGCCGGAGGGGTCGGTCATCTTCATCCAGCGCACCCCCTCAAATCCCTGCCGCTCGGCAATGGCCTTGGCCACGGGGAGCGCCTGTTCGTACCATCCCAAGCTTCGCGCAAGCAGGCTGTCGCGCTTCCAGAGGGGGAAGTGGGCGGCATGCCACCAGTGCATTTCGAGGTGAAACTTGCCAAACCAGCTGTTGTAGGTCAACCCTGTTTCCTGCGGGGGATAGACGCCCGCCGACTGTATGGCCAGCAGGTACTGCGACAGCACCACCCTGCGCTCCAGCTCCGGTGCGCGGGGGTCGGTACATCTCGAAAAGTCCACCGCGCCGCCGGTGCTCCAAAACGACTGCCAGCGCCGCGCCGCCGCCGCCATCGCGTCGGCTGCCGCGCCCACGGGCTGCGCAGGAGGCGCCAACGAAAATTCGCACACGAACGAAAAGTCGTCGCCCTCGGGGGCAACGACGTAGCAGTGCGGCTCCCGCACCAGCACCTTTGCCCGCCCCGACCACGTGAGGCTGACGTAGTAGCTTGCGCTATCCAGCGTGCGCCGTAGCAGCAGCGAGGTATCGCTCTCCGCAGCTACCTCCGTTTTGTGCTTTTGGGGAACGGACCTGTCGCACCCGTCGTCGGTGTGAGCTCCGGTGGGGTAGGCAAAGCGCAGGCTTACGCCGAGCTTGCCCCTGCCAAGAAGGGGCGAGGCGAGGCGGGCTGCAACAGCGTCGCGGTTGGGGTGAACGGCGGTGCGCACGGCAACGCTATCGCCGCCAAGGTAAAAGAAACTGTTCACGCAGCCACTCCACAGGTCAAGCCGCTGCCGCACGCGGTCAACATCCTCCACCGCAATGGGCTTTTGCTCCTGCAACGCTTCCAGCCCAATGCTGCCCAAGTGCAGGCGGTGGGGGTTGGCGCGCAGGTAATTTGCGGCGTCGCGCCCGCGTCCGGCGTCGCGAATTTGCACGGAGTACGGCTCCTTCCATCCCCTGAAATCGTAATCGCGCAGCGCCTCGCGAGGCTCGTAGCCGTTGACGTTGGGAAAGCTGTGCCACCCCCACTGCGACTGCGTGCCCAGCGGAACGCCCGTTGAGTAGTATTCGGGGAAAGTCTGCAAGCCCGTGGCGTCAACGGTGAAGGCAAAATTGCCGTTGCCCAGCGAGAGGGACGACAGCTTGTGCACCGCCGTAACCTCCGGCGAATTGCGCTCCACAAGCGCACGGCGGTCTATCTTTGCAGAATGGCCGCCGCAGGCGCACAGCAGCGCAGGCGCAAGCAGCGCCAAAAAACAGGTTTTTTTCATGGTACAAAAAATTTTTGAAGCTGATGACAAAGGTATTGAAAATTTTGAATTTATAACGTTTCGGGTGGGTAATGGTAAAAAATTGCCGTCAACCGTTGCCCGTCAGGGCATACATATCAATAGAAACGGTATTATCCACCTTCCATAAACCTTCATATTTTCTATTGATATGTAACGCCTGACGGCGTAATTTCCGCTCTCCGGTGCTTTTTCTACTGATATGTATGCCCTGACGGGCAAAGAAAAACTACCTACGGTGAATACGTATCCGTTTGGATAAAGATACCCACCTGAAACGTTATAGAGCCGTGGTATTTTTGCTCAGCGCTGTTTTACTTGGCTGAAGCGGCGGATTTCTCAGTAGCTGCGCCCCCTTTTTTTATTCGGCAGTTGCAGGATAAAAAAAAATGTTTACCTTTGTGCTCGCTTTTGGCATTGACATTGTCGCTGCCGCTGCGCTTTTGGTACCATGGCCGAGTGGCTAGGCACCGGTC
>JAISLN010000215.1 GCA_031290835.1 Prevotellaceae bacterium | reverse complement strand
TCGGGCGTAACCTCCAAAATTCGCGCGGCGTGCGTGCGGACAATCTCCTCCACCTTTTTATCCTCCAGCAACGCTTGCGTGGCCACCTTGTACAGCGCAAGCTCCTGATATACGATTTGCTCGTTGGTGTGGTAAAACGTCATAACCACCTCTACCAGCTTGGCTATTTGGTTTACAATTTTTTCGGCTTGCTCTTTCGAGGTGTTCACCACGATGGTAAACTTGTGTATCCCCTTGATCGCCGACGCCGACACGGTGAGGCTCTCAATGTTGATGTGCCGACGGGTGAAAATAATCGTTACGCGGTTGAGCAAGCCAACGGCGTTTTCCGTAAATGCGGTGATAGTATATTCCTGTTCCATAATTTTTTCAAATAAGCAGTAGCGGATGATTGTCAACTTATGATTTTTTTAGCAATTGCTTCAGCGCTGCAATTTGCTTGGCTTGCTCCTCGAGAACTCTCGCCTGTCCTTCGAGAACTTTTGCTTGTCCTTCGAGGGCTTTCGCCTGTCCTTCGAGCGCCTTGTCTTTTTCTTCGAGGGCTTTCGCCTGTTCCTCTATGATTTGCTTTTGCTCTCTGCTCTTCTTCCCGTAAAGGGTTTCAATAATGCGCAACGCCTCCTCCTCCTTCTCTATCTCCTCGCGCTCCTTGGGGTCGGCTATGATCTCGTGAAGGAGGGAGGTGATAAATTGTATCTCCTCGTCACCCGACGGATGCAGGTACTGCTTGCCTATTTTGGACTCCGCGCTGATGAAGTGGGCCTGCTCAAAAAGGCTCAAAAGCCTGTCCAGCTTGGTGCTGCAGCGCTCATCCGTGATGCGCTTCGCCTGAATGACGTAGCTGTTGTGCGTCAGCTTCTCTATGAACGGCGCCTTGACCTCGATGCGCTTCTTGTGAATCATGTCCACGTAGGTGCGCTCTACCTTGACGCAGGGGCTGCTGATGTCGGCAAGGTTGAAGCCCAAAATGTAGATGGTGGTAATGGGTAAAACAATCTCTACGCCATTCACCCTGTCCAGCTTTTTATACTGCTCGCCCAAGTAGCTTCGGAAGCGTATCAGGTCATCTTCGTCGTGCGATTTTTGCACCTCTATCAGTATCTTCTTCTGCTCGCCCTGCGCCGTTTCGATGGTGGCCATAAAGTCTATGCGGAAGATGGAGTAGCCAATGTCTGTGGGCGCAGGGGCCGGCTTTTGCGCCTTCTTGTAGGTAAACTCCTGCGGACGAACATCCACCGATACCACCTGCTGCTCAAGAACGGTGCTCAGAAAAAATTTCGCTATGCGCTCATTCTCCATCAGCTTCTTGAATACGGTATCGTATATCGGGTTGGCGATGATGCAGGTCTTCGGGTGTACCTCTTCATTATACGGCTTTTGCGTGTCCATAACTTTAAACATTTAGTGCGCTGCTAAGGTAGCAGCTATTTGCTACTTAAACCAATTTTTCAGGCGAATTTTTTACCGGTAAATACTTAGTGGCTACTCAAACCTGATTTCCTCCAGCGCCGCTCCGGCGGGCACCATCGGGAACACGTTGCCCTCGGGCTGCACGGCGACCTCCAGCAGGAAAGCGCCCTTGTGTGCAAACATTTCATCAACGGCTTCGCCCAGCTCCGCTCTCTCCGATACGCGCCTGCCGCGAATGTCGTATGCTTCGGCAAGCTTCACAAAGTTGGGGTTGACCAGCGGCGTGGCGACGTAGCGCTTGCCGAAAAACAGCTCCTGCCACTGCCGCACCATGCCGAGAAAGCTGTTGTTGAGCAGCACAATCTTCACGCCGATATTTTCCTGCATGATGGCGCCCAGCTCCTGAATGGTCATTTGTATGCCGCCGTCGCCAACAAAGAGCACCACCTCGCGGTTTGGCGCCGCAACCTTGGCGCCGATTGCCGCCGGCAAGCCAAAGCCCATGGTGCCCAAGCCGCCCGATATTACTACCGAGCGCGGCTGCTTCACCTCAAAGTAGCGCGCCGCCACCATTTGCTGCTGACCAACGTCGGTTACCAGAATAGCCTTGCCGCCCGCCTTTTGGCTGATTTTGTTTACAGCTTCGCCCATGGTGATAGCGCCCTCGCCGGGGTGCAGCTGCGGCGTGATAATTTTGGCAAGCTCCTGTTCGGCGTATGGCTTGAACGAGCTTATCCAATCTGCATGGCGGGCTTCGGCAACGGCTTGCGCCAGCAGCGGGAGGCTATCCTTGAGGTTTGCCAGCACCGGAAAATCGGCTTTGATGTTCTTGCTGATTTCCGCCCTGTCAATTTCCAGATGTACCACCTTTGCCTGTTTGGCGTAGGCGGCCGTGTTGCTTGTTATGCGGTCGTCAAAGCGCATGCCGATGGCGATGAGCAGGTCGCACTCGTTGGTTTTTTTGTTGGGCGCGTAGCCGCCGTGCATGCCCAGCATGCCCATGTTGAGCGGGTGGTCGGCGGGCACAACCGATTTCCCCAGCAGCGTCCAGCCAAAGGGAATATCGGCTTTCTCCAGCAGCGCCAGCAGCTCCTTTTCGGCGTCCGCCAGCTCCACGCCCTGTCCTACCAGCGCAAAAGGTTTTTTTGCCTCGTTGATGGCTGCCGCCGCCGCCGCTATTTCCTCCCTGTTGACCTGCGGCGTGGGGACATAGCTGCGTATGAAGCTGCATTTTTGGTAGCGAAATTCGCACTCGCCCAGCTGCGCATTTTTGGTGAAGTCAAGCACCACCGGTCCCGGGCGACCGCTGCGGGCTATGTAAAACGCCTTTGCTATGATCTGCGGCACCTCCTCCGCGTTGGTGATTTGGTAGTTCCACTTGGTGATGGGCATGGAGATACCGATGAAGTCGGTTTCCTGAAAAGCGTCGGTGCCCAAAAACGACGCGCCCACTTGCCCCACGATGCACACCAGCGGGGTAGAATCAATCATGGCGTCGGCAAGCCCCGTGGTGAGGTTGGTGGCGCCGGGGCCGCTTGTGGCAATCACCACGCCCGTTTTTCCGCTCACCCGCGCGTAGCCCTGCGCGGCGTGCACGGCGCCCTGCTCGTGCCGCGCAAGGATATGCCGCAGCCGGTCGGTGTAGTAGTACATCTTGTCGTACACGGGTATGATGCTGCCGCCCGGATACCCAAAAATAGTATCAACATTTTCTTCTATCAGCGAAAGCATAAGCGCTTCGCCGCCTGTTACTTTTCCCATTGACGTTAGTTTTTTTGGAGAAACTTTTGGGAGATTAGAAATTGTCTTTCCTCTCCATTATTTATTCAATTCTCAACCTTTCTCACTGCGCCCTTATCGGCTGAGGTTACCATGCTAGCGTAGGCTTGTAGCGCCTTGCTCACCTCGCGCTTGCGCAAAGCCGGCGTGTAGGCAAGCCTTCCCCGCGCCTCCTCCTGCGCCCTGCGCTGCGCCAGCTCCTCGTCCGAGAACTTTACGTTGATGCTGCGGCGCGGGATGTCGATTTCGATAACGTCGCCGCTGCGCAGCAGCGCTATTTCGCCGCCCGCCGCCGCCTCGGGCGATACGTGCCCGATGGACAAGCCCGACGTGCCGCCCGAAAAGCGTCCGTCGGTGATGAGGGCGCAGGCTTCGCCCAGCTTCTTGCTCTTGATGTACGAGGTGGGGTAAAGCATTTCCTGCATACCGGGACCTCCGCGCGGCCCCTCGTAGCGGATAACCACCACATCGCCCGCCTGCACCTGCCCGCCGAGTATGCCGTCGCACGCCTCCTCCTGCGATTCAAAAACTTTGGCGCTGCCGGTAAAGGCGAAAATTTTTTCGCTCACCCCCGCCGTTTTTACAATGCAGCCATCGGTGGCAATGTTGCCAAACAGCACCGCCAGCCCGCCGTCTTTGCTGTAGCTGTGCTGTGCGCTGCGGATGCAGCCGCGCTCGCGGTCTCTGTCCAGCGCGCGGTAGGCGGCGCTTTGCAACCCCATCTTCAGGCTTGGCCTGCCGCCGGGTGCGCTCAGGTACAGCGCTTCCGCCTCCTGCGCCGCGTTGGGGCTTATGACGTCGTACCTGTCTATGGCCTGCCGCAGCGTAAGCCCGTCGGCGCGGCGCACGGAGGTATTCACAAGCCCCGCGCGGTCGAGCTCCGCCATGATGCCCAGCACGCCGCCGGCGCGGTTGACGTCTTCTATGTGGTAGTCGTGCGTGTTGGGCGCAACCTTGCAGAGCACGGGGATTTTTCGCGAAAGCGCGTCGATGTCGCGCATGGTAAAGTCCACGCCAGCCTCCTGCGCCACGGCGAGGAGGTGCAGCACGGTGTTCGACGATCCGCCCATGGCAATATCCAGCGTCATGGCGTTGAGGAATGCGTCGCGGGTGGCAATGGAGCGGGGCAGCACGTCGGAATTGCCGCGCTCGTAGTAGTCGTGCGCCATTTCAACAATACGCTCGGCGGTTTTGTCGAGCAGCTTCAGGCGGTTGGCGTGGGTGGCAACGACTGTTCCGTTGCCGGGCAGCGCCAGCCCAATGGCTTCGTTGAGGCAGTTCATGGAGTTGGCGGTGAACATGCCGGAGCACGAGCCGCACGTGGGGCAGGCGTTGCTTTCGATTTGCCGCAGCGCGTCGTCGCTCACGCTTTCGTCGGCGCCCATCACCATCACGTCAATCAGGTCGTACTTTTTGCCGCCCACAACGCCCGCCTCCATGGGGCCTCCCGACACAAAAACGGCGGGGATGTTGAGGCGCATGGCCGCCATGAGCATGCCCGGCGTAATCTTGTCGCAGTTGCTGATGCACACCATGGCGTCCACGCAGTGGGCGTTGCACATGTACTCCACGCTGTCGGCAATGAGGTCGCGCGAGGGGAGCGAGTAGAGCATGCCGCCGTGCCCCATGGCAATGCCGTCGTCTATGGCGATGGTGTTAAATTCGGCGGCAAAGCAGCCGCGCTTTTCTATTTCGGTCTTTACGCGCTGCCCCGCCTCGTGCAGGTGTACGTGTCCGGGCACCAGCTGCGTAAAAGAGTTGACCACGGCAACAATGGGGCGACCCATTTGCTCGGGCTTCATGCCGTTTGCGAGCCACAGGCTACGCGCCCCCGCCATTCGGCGACCTTGGGTGGATGCGGCGCTACGAAGTTTCATGCGACAAAAGATTTTTAGATTTTCAAATGCAGCAGCTCAAATATCTCCAAAATAAAAAACCCCGACTTTGCGTTCGGGGCTGTTGTGTGTTGCGGCTAAGCTTGCCTACTTTTTGGCGTGCGTGCGATTTTTTTGCCATTGCCATGCTCCATCAACCCCGTTCCTTGCCAACGATTAGGGCAACCCCGTGAATAGCCTCCACGACGACTCGTCCGGTAGTAATATTTAGAGTAGGTACAATCAGCATAGCGCTACAATGCTTGAATATTTTTGTTCTGCCAAAAAATTTACAGCGCAAAGATAAGGCTTTTTTTGGAACGTGCACTTTTTTTTGAAATATTTTTTTTACCTTTGCGCCGTATAAAACTGTACAAACAGTACCGCAACATGGGGTGTTAGCTCAGCTGGCCAGAGCGCTTGCATGGCATGCAAGAGGTCATCGGTTCGACTCCGATACGCTCCACCAATGCAGCATTGCGTAATTTTGCGCAGTGCTGTACTGTTTTTATGAGGTTAGCAATCAGCCCATGTTGCCGAAATTTATTTCCTGTAATTTCGGATAATGTTGTGTAATTTTGCAGAATGTGATACAGCAACATGAAAGCCATGAAAATTTACTTTGTCGCTTGTTTGCTTGTCAATTGTAGCGCTCATAATCTTTTCTTATGCTACTCTTACAGCAAGAACTGAAACAAATCCGGCTTTTCGTTGAGGTATTCGTACACGATGCCCCGCTCCTTCATGCGGGCAATCAGCCCCTCGAAATCTTCCTTTTGGCGCAGCTCTATGCCAATTACCACGGGGCCTTTTTCGCGGGAGTGCTTTTTTTTGTATTCAAAGTGCGTAATGTCGTCGGAGGGGCCGAGCACGTGGTCGAGAAATTCGCGCAGGGCGCCGGCTCGCTGCGGAAAGCGTATCACAAAGTAGTGCTTCAGGCCTTCGTAGAGCAGCGAGCGCTCCTTTATTTCTTCTAGGCGCGTAATGTCGTTGTTGCTGCCGCTCACCACGCAGGCTACGGTTTTGCCCTTTATCCTGTCCCTGTAAAAATCCAGCGCGGAGATGGTGATGCCACCCGCAGGCTCCACCACAATGGCGCTTTCGTTGTAGAGCTGCAGGATGGTGGAGCAAATTTTTCCTTCGGGCACCAGCACAATATCGTCGAGCGTTTCCTTGCAGATGTCAAAGGTGAGCTCGCCCACGCGGCGCACGGCTACGCCGTCGGCAAAGGTGTCGATTTCCGTGAGCGTCACTATGCTTCCTGCGTCCAGCGCGGCTTTCATGGAGGCGGCGCCTACCGGCTCCACGCCTATGATTTTGGTGTCGGGGCTGATGGCCTTGAAAACGCTCCCCACGCCCGCCGCCAGCCCGCCGCCGCCAATGGGGACAAACAGGTAGTCGATGTGCTGAGCGGCGTCGTTCAGGATGTCGAGCCCCACTGTGGCTTGACCCTCTATCACTTTTTCGTCGTTGAAGGGGTGAATGAACGTGCTCTTGTGCTCTTCGCAGTACTTTACGGCGCAGGCGTAGGCGTCGTCGAAGGTGTCGCCGGCCAGGATGATTTCGATGCTGCCTTTGCCAAACATTTTCACCTGCTTCACCTTTTGGTTGGGCGTAGGCGCAGGCATGAAGATGGCGCCGCGAATGTTCAGCGCGCTGCAAGCAAACGCTACTCCCTGCGCATGGTTTCCCGCGCTTGCGCACACCACGCCGGCCGCCAGCTGCGGCTTTGTCAGCGAGGCTATTTTGTTGTACGCGCCGCGAATTTTGTAGGAGCGCACCCGTTGCAGGTCTTCGCGCTTGAGCAGGATGGTGGCGGCGTACTGTTCGCTCAGCGCCACGTTGGGCGCCAGCGGCGTGTGCTCCACTACGCTGCCAATGCGCTGACGGGCTTTTTGAACATCTCGAAGTTGGGGTTTGTACATATTTTTATAGAATTTGCTGTTTTGGGGCTATGCTAAAAACCGTGCAATATTGCGCCATGCAGGGCGTAAAAGTTGGGCAAAGGTAGCGATTTTCAAAACGTCATCCAACCCGTCAGTAGCCTTTTCTCACATCCAGCGCTGCCGGCAGGTGGTCGCTCACGCCGCCCGCGTAGCGAAAGCCGTTGTAGGTGCGGCGCGGCTTGCTGCCGGTATAGGCTTCGTCCGGCTCAAGCAAAAACGGCGGCGAAAAAATGTAGTAGTCGCTTGGCAGGCAGTATATCGGCGAATTTTTGTTGAGTAAATTTCCCGACACAAAAAACATGTCTATCAGCTCCCACTTTCCCTGAAACTTGATGCTGCCCACGTCGGCGTGGTGCAGCGGGAGCGCGAGGTTGTAGAGGCTGTCGGGCGCAGCGCCGTTGAGGTTTGCCGAAGCGCCAAGCCCCTCGCTGATGCAGCGGCTGTCGGGGGTATCGTTGAAGTCGCCCATGACGACGAGGTTGGCGATGGGCGACGCCGTCAGGATGGAGTCGGCAATATGGCGCAGCACGTTGGCGGCAGCCATGCGCCCGCCTTCGGAAGCCGCCGCGCCGCCGTACTTTGAGGGCAGGTGGCACACCGCAACGTGCAGCGTGTCGAGCTCGTTCACTACGCCTTTTGCCAGCAATATTTCGCGCGTGGTGCGCCCGCTTGGGAGCGCAACCTCAAAGAATCGGCTGCCCATCAGCCTGAACGTTTCGCGGTTGTAAATCAGCCCAACGTCTATGCCCCGCTCGTCGGGCGAATCGTGGTGAACAACGCCGTACGGAAACTTGGCCAGCGGGGTTTCCTGAGTAAGCCGGTTGAGCACAAACCGGCTTTCGACTTCGCACACCCCAATCAGGTCGGGGGGAGCAACGCCGCCTACCGCCACGATGACCTTAAAAATGTCGTTGGTTTTTTTTGTAAAGCGCTGCCACGTCCAGCGGCGCGGGGCGTTTTCGGCAAATTCTTTTTGCGGGTTGAGGCTATCGGCAAAGGGCGAGAAGTAATTTTCGAGGTTGTAGAACATGAGCCGCAAATCGCCTGCGGTGCGCGGCCGCGCCTGCGCAGAGGCGGCAGCATGCCACGCCAGAAGGCATAGCAGCAGCCATCCCCCCAAACCGGCAAAGCGGGTTGCGCTATTTTTACGGCTTATACGCATAGCATCCCAAGCTTGTATCGTTCAAAACGCTTCTGTCGCTTCCGTCGGCGTCCACAGGGTACGCCGACGCAACGCTGCCCAGCCCGGCGTTGACGGCAGGCGATTTTTCCGACAGGTGAAAATCATTCTTACCCGCATCTCTGAACATCGGGTCTTGGGTCGTAATGTCCGCGTAGCGCTCGGCGTTGCTCAAATCGTAGCTGCCGCCAAGCTTCACCAGGCAGCGCTCCAGCTTGAAGCGCATGGGGGCAGGCTGACCTTTTTGCTCGCGAACGCTAAGCTCGTTTGCGTTGCGCCCGTAGATAATGCTGTTGGCAAAGTAGGCCTCCAGCGGCGCGGGTACGGTGTCGTAGCCGGATTTTGCTTTGCGCAGGCAGTAATTTTGCAGCGCAACCAGCGTGCCGCGGTAGGCGCTGTTGGCAAAGGTGCAGTGGTAAAAGCTGCTGCCGCCGCCCTCTACCAGCGCAGCGTTTTCGGTATGGCCAAAAAACAGGCAGTTATCTACGTTGACCTTGCCGCCGCTTATCCGCACCCCAACATCGGCGTACTTTACCACCGAATTTTTTAGCGTCAGCTGCACGCCGGCCGCCTCGCCCAGCGTATCGCTCACGGCAAAGGCGTTTCGGGCTCCCCTGATTTGTGCGCCGCTCACGCTCGCCCGTCCGGTTGCGGAAATGCTCACGCCCTCCCACTGCGCTGTTGCATCGCTGTACCACGGGTCGTTGTGGCGCGGAAACGAAAGTACGCAGGGATTTTCCGGCGTTCCCTCCACGCGAAGCGCACCGCTCACGGCAACTCCCACGCTTGCGCCGAAGTACAGCTTTGCTCCGGCAGCTACGGTGACGGTTGCTCCGCTCTCTACAGCTACGGCGCCGTTCAGGATGTAGGGCTTGTCGGCGGTAAACGTGTAGCCGTCGGCCGGCGCAGTATCTCGGTCAAACACCACGGCGTCCTGCCCGTAGGCCACCACCTCGAGCCTGCTCGCCAGCTCCACGCCGTCCACCACAAACACCACGGCGTCGGTGAGCAAAAGATTTTTACTCTTCTTCACCTCCATAAAAATGAAAAGGCTGTCCTTCTTTGCCAGCTTTACGTTGCTCACGCTGTAGCCCGCGCGTCCGTCAACGTTCATGCGGAAGGGCGAGGCGCCTTCGCCCCGCAGTCGCACCTCGTCAAAGCGTAGATTTTTGCTGCTCGGGTTGTAAACCTTGCACGAAAATGTGGTGGAGCCTAAGGGCGAAAAAATGGTATCGAAGTTGAGCGTATCGCTCGAAAAGCGGAGCGTTGCCGTGCTGTCCGCAACAAACTCCTGCTGCTGGCAGCGCACCGCCGCCAAGGCAAAAAGCGCAGGCAGCAAGTAGCGCCATTTATAGCTGACCAAAAACCGCATACGGTATGTTGATAAGTTTTAATTCATTAATTCTTAAGGCGCAAAAGTACGCAAAACTTTTCACTTGAGCAATCGGATTTTTTTTTGTGCAAATAATTGGCGAATTTTGAAACAACAACAAGCTTGCATGCACGCAGGCTTATAACTTAAACGCAGGAAAATATGATAGTAAAAAAGATTTGTCTGCTTGCTTGCTGCTGCTGCACGCTGCTGCTGTCGGCAAGCTGCAAATCGGCGTCGAAACCCGCGCAGCAAGTTGTGGGAAAAAGCATTGAGGGAAATTGGGTATGCTCCGACGTGCTGGAGCAAGCTGCGCAAGCAAAGTCAATCCGACAGCTCAACGATTATCCGCCTTACACAGAGCTCATTTTCATGCAGGATTCGAGCAAGTTGCTGGCGCTCAACGGGCAGGTAGATATGATAGCGCTCTCCTACTCTTACCTGCATGATGGCAATGCTTTGCAGGTATCCGATTTGGACGGGAACGAAGAGGCTATCATCAGCATAGTAAGCGACAGCGTGCTGATGCTCAGCAACGGTTTTTCGCAGGACACGTGGCGCTACGTAAAGGCGCCGCCGGCAAGCATACCGCCCGCCGAAAGCGCAGGCGTGCCCGAAGCGTTTCCGGCGCTCCTCAACCAGGCGCTGATATCCGGAACGTACACCGTAAAAAATACCGACGAGCCATACTGCATTGTGCTTCGCAGCAACGGCTACATTGCC
>JAISLN010000214.1 GCA_031290835.1 Prevotellaceae bacterium | reverse complement strand
TGCCCACCGTGAACTCCTTTCGGTACCACGCATAGCCGTGCAGGTTGCCGTGCCTCATCCGGCGATACCCCTGATAGTCCTCCCAATTGTGCGGCACGTCAACCTTTTTCCAGCCCGCCGCCGCGTAATTTGGATGCTCAAAGCCGCTGTGCGCGTCAACCGAGCTGTCAAAAGCGGTAGTCCAGCCCTCGTTGAGCGAAATTTCTTCGCGAAGCGGCAGCTCTTTACCCTGCACAAGCGCACCAAAGGCAAGCGCAAGCATGCCCAAAAGAGGATGGAAAATTTTTGCAGCTCTCATAGCTATCTAACGCCAAACTTCGGCAACCTCATTACCTACGCGTATTCGTTCGTAGGTAGCTAAATGAGATAATGAGGTTGGCAAAAATCCCGCTAAGGCTTACAAGGCCTTTTCCAGCAGCTTAATAAAATAGCCTCCAACGACAGAACGCGCTTGAAAACCCCGCTGGTTGGGGCGGTCGGTAAAATACCAGTCGCTCATTGGTACGCGGTCGGGCGTTGTGGCGGCAAAGGCGTACAGGGGGCGGATGAATTGCTCAAACGTTGCTTTGTCGTCGGCCAGCGTAGCCGTCCAGACAATCCAGTCGGCTTTTGTGTAGGTTTCGCGGTTGTCCAGCGGCAGCCCGTAGGTATTTTGCTTGGTCAGGTAGTAGGGGATTTCCTTTTGCGCCACCTCTTTAGGAAATATGTCCAAATTCAGCAATTTGTTCCATACTAGGTTGTACTTTTGGCTCCACGTGCCCGGCTGGTCAAAGGTGAGGCGGTAGTGGTCGCCGTCGTCGGCCATTCTGACCCACTCCTGCGCCATAGCTTTTGCCTTGCCCGTGTATTCGTCGGCCACCTCCTGCTTGCCGAGCATGGCTGCCAAGCGCCCGTAGGAGGCAATGCCGAGAATGGCCTTAACCGACAGGTTGGTGTTGTGGGCAAAGTGTCCGGCAAAATCGTCGGTGCAGAGCTGGTTTTCGGGGTCAAGCCCCTTTTCCACCAAGTAGCTTGTCCACGTGGTGAGCACGTCCCAGTGTTTTTCGGCGTACTTTGCGTTGCCTTCGCGCTCGGCAATGGCAGCCGTCAGGATAAGCATGTTGCCGCTTTCCTCAATCGGCATATCGCCGCCGTAGGTCTGTCCGTTGGCTATGGGGTAGGTGCCCACATCGTGCGCGGCAAAGGGTTTTGTCCACTTTCCGCTTTCGCTGTAGTAAAAAATGTGGTTGAGCAGCCCCTTGCACAACTCGGTATTGTAGAGCAGGAACAGGGGGGCAGAAGGATACGTTATGTCCACCGTGCCGATAGAGCCGTTGCTGAAGTTTTCTTTGGAGAGGAAGAGCAAATCGCCGTTGGGGGCTTTTACGAGCTTGTGCGCCGCAATGGCCTGCCGGTAGGCGAGCGCGCACAGCTCGGCGTACTCCTTGCCGCCTGCGTCAGCGGCTTTTCGCATCAGCTCCGCATCAAAAGCGTTGCATTTTTTGATGAGCTGCGGGTAGTCCGCATGGGCGCAGGCAAAGGCGTCGAAAATGTCGCGCCGACCGTCGCTATTCCAGTAGGGGCGCAGGTTTTCGCCAAAGTACTGTACGGAATACAAATCGTCGTAGCCCAGCATGATTTTTCCGGAAGCCTTAGCGCTCACCTTACCCAGCGAGTGTACCACCGCAAGGTGGCGGTTTGTGCTGTCGGGCGGTGCGGCAGGCGCGGTGCGCTGCACAAAGGCGGTGCGCAAGTCGGCCGGCGAGCCGATGAGGTACTGAAACGCAGGCGTATCCTCGCCGCAGAGGTAAAAGTATCCCCAGTCAATGCGGACGTTGTCGCCCTTTTTGCCCAGTATATCTTGCGCTTCGCTGCCGGTTTTCAGGTAAGCCAAGCCGTCTTTTTTCACGCTTTCGGCGCGGGTGGGCTGCCATGCTTTGTTTACCGCCCACGCGGGCGAGGCCTCAAAGTACACCGACACGTCGTGCGCTGCGCCGTCGGTAGGCGTTACGCTGTAAGAGATGTAGTTCACCGGGCGGGACACCCACTCTAGGTTGTCCGGCAGCAGGGGCGCGGTAAAGGTAAGCTCCAAGTCCACCGCCCCGCACGTAAAGGTGTAGCGGGTTTGCGTGGCCTGCACATCTACGGACGTTTGCAGCGCGGGTTGCTCTAGGTGGTAGGTTACCGGCGCTTCTGCGCTCAAGCCCAAATCTACGTAGGCTTCGCCCACGCGGTTGATGCAGTGCGCCGCCAGCACGTTTTTGCCGGGCTTCAGCGCTTGCGCCGCTTTTTCGGGCAGCGGCGCCGTGCGGTCTTCGGCGCAGGCGTTGCCGGTATTCACCACCTCCACCCCATTTACGTAGATAAAAATATCGTCGTCGTGCGAATAGTGCAGGTAGAGCGGTTTGGCAAGGTCTTCGGCGGTGAGGTTGACTTCGCGCCGCACCCAGATGTCGCGAAAGTTCTCTTCCCACGGGGTGTTCACGGCGGTTTTGTGCCGCGTTCCAAAGGCAGCCGTTCCTTTTTGCCACTTTGCATCGTTAAATGCCGGCTGCTCCCAGCCTGCCGAGGGTTGGGCAAAGGTGTAGGCGGCTTTCCAGGGCGATTGTCCGGCGGTGGGCGCAACGGTTTCGTACACCCTGTTTTCTACGCCCATAAAGCGGTACGCTTGGCCGTCTATCGTGATGGCGCCAATGAGGGGGAAGTTTTCGCCCGTCCAGTGCTTCACCGAGCCGCCGTACAGCTCGTCGTCAAACGACCAGCCCGACGTGTAGGGGTCAACGGTAATCAGCGGAAAGGCGGGGGCGCGCAGGGTGTTGGCGGTGCGCTGCGTGGCGCTTGGCTGGCAGGCGGCAAAGAGCGCCGCCGCAAGAGGAAGAAAAAGGAATGGTTTCATAGCTTAACGTTGTTATTTTTGTTATTAATGGGGGCAAAAATAGGAATTGTTATTGACAAATGCAAAAAAATTTTGGGCGCATTTTAAATTGTCGCTCTCCGAATCCCATCGGGGACTATCTCTCGGTAGAAAATCGCTGCGCATCATCGTAATCGGCATTCCGGTAGGAATGCCTCTCTCGGTAGCAATATTCCCTGCACCTAGGGATGCAAAAGGGGAGCTTTTTTGTCGCTCTACCGAGGCCGTTTTGTTTGGAAAATTAGGTGCAAATGAGGTTGTTCTTATCAGCGCCAAAACAAATTCGGCGCACCTCATCAGCGTTGCCGACAGGCGGCAGCCGTGTAGCGCTCTTTCCCAGCCCCCATAGCTTCGGCGTTCCGCCGCCATCCCCCAAAATGCCAAGTCATCGTGAAAAATCCGTTTTTCGTCGGGGATTGTGGGGGCATTAGTAGAATTTATTTACCGCGGAGCGCTGCGCTGCGCTACTTTTGTGCCGAAAAGCAAAAGCGGCATTCGCCGCCTTTTAACATAATAAAATGTGAAATCTACTTTGTTCCCAAAGTTTTCCCCTACTTTTGCTGCTTCCTTTGTGGAGCGGGCAAGCGGCGGGTTTGGCGGCGGCGCAGGTGGGCAGGGTGCTCATTTTTTTGCCTTGCAGGGGCAAAAACAGGGGGACGAAATGGAAACAACAACTCAACAAAAACGATAAAGCAGATGAAGAAAGTAATGCTGACGGCAGGGTGCTGCCTTGCGCTGGCGGGCGGTTTTTCGGCGCAGGCTGCCGATACCCTCAGGGTGAACTTGGAGAAGGCGCTGGAGGTTGCGCTGAGCGACAACCCCACCATTAAGATTGCCGACAGGGAAATAGAGCGGGTCGATTACTCCAAAAAGGCGGCGTGGTACGGATTGCTCCCCTCGCTGAGCGGCACCGGGCAGTACGGCAAGTATCTTTTGCCTTCGGCTATGAGCATGATGGGGCAGGTGATGGATTCGCCCACCGATTTCACGGCGTCGGCAACCCTCACCTTTTCGCTGCCGCTGGTAGCACCCGCGCTGTGGCGCTCCATTCAGCTCACAACGCTGGAGATGCAGCTGACGTCGGAAAAAGCGCGCGCCTCCAAAATCACCCTGCGCAACGACGTTACCAAAGCTTACTACAACATTTTGCTGGCGCAGGATTCGCACAAGGCGCTGCAAGACGGCTACAACATTGCCCGGCAAAACTACGAGCTGGCCAAGCAACGCTACGAAACGGGCATGGCGGCGGAGTACGATTACGTTTCGGCGGAGGTGCAAATGAATAACCTGCTGCCCAACCTGCT
>JAISLN010000213.1 GCA_031290835.1 Prevotellaceae bacterium | reverse complement strand
TAGAAGACCTCAAGCACAAAGTTTTTTGCGCCAACCTCGACTTGGTGAAGCACGGGCTGGTAATTTTTACGTGGGGCAACGTAAGCGCCGTTGACCGCAGCCGGGGGCTTGTGGTGATTAAGCCGTCGGGGGTGGAGTACGACGGCATGAGCGCCGAAGATATGGTGGTGGTGGACTTTGACGGAAAGGTGGCGGAGGGAAAGTATAAGCCGTCGAGCGATACCGCTACGCACCTTGCGCTGTACAAGGCGTTTGCCGAGGTGGGCGGCGTTGTGCACACGCACTCCACCTACGCCACCGCATGGGCGCAAGCCGGCTGCGATATTCCCAACATCGGCACTACCCAAGCCGACTACTTTTGCCAAGCCATCCCCTGCACCCGCGCCATGACCAGCGAGGAAATCAACGGCAGCTACGAGCTCGAAACCGGCAGGGTAATCGTAGAGCGCTTTGCCGGCATCAACCCCGCCCACGTGCCGGCGGCGCTGGTGAAAAACCACGGCCCCTTTGCGTGGGGCAAGGACGCCGCCGACGCTGTGCACAACGCCGTTGTGCTGGAGCAGGTAGCCAAGATGGCGTACCTCTCCTGCAGCATCAACCCCCAGCTCGACATCAACCCCGAGCTCATCAAAAAGCATTTCTACCGCAAGCACGGGCCGGGAGCGTACTACGGGCAGTGAGCTGCGGTCGGCCGTATTTGTCGCGTCCAACAATACGCTGTATCTTCCTTGTTGAAAGATGTCAGCCGCTTGAGTACTTAGCTGCGTTTTTGATACATCAGTATCAAATATAAATATGCACATTAAAGGTAATTCTATTTCTAAGCTAAATTCGGATATCCCCATTGATTTTATCCATAATCCACTTTATTTCTTTAATCAACTCTTCAAATTTAACACGCTCACCCGCAATCATTTGCCCTTGTATTTCTGCGTAATCCCGCTCCCATTCCGGCATTAATGCATCCGGTGGTATAGGATTCAGATTAGGTGGGTAGTGAGAAGCGTAATTTACCCCGCCAATTCTTGTAAATCGTTCTCGATGGGCGACAATGGATTTGTACAACTCCTTGTTGGTTATGGCTTTATCTGCATATAGGGTTTGAGCAATCCGGTAAATATCATAGAAATGCCGACTTTTTCCTTTTATCTTCATCTTTTCCGGTGGACGTTGGTGCTCTTCGTGAAGCAAAAACAGCTTCTCCAAAAAAGTTCTTTCGGGATTAACACATCGGATATGCATATCATCATCAGCAAAGTCCAGATTGGGAAATTCTTGTCCCATCATTGAACGGAACGAACATAGCGTTGAGGGTTCCATCAAAGACCGGCTCCCTATTTCTAAGAGCACACGAGGCTTTACGTAAGAGGAGTATTCCGTTATGGTTGGATAGGTTACGGCTATTTTTACAGGGTCATCGTCCGGGTCTTTTCTATCGACTACCGAAATGCCAACATCCCCGATTTTGGCATTTTCAAAGGCAGCTTTCAACGAAAAAAGGAAATCGCTCGCCAGATATTTACTCGAAATGTTTTTCAATTTTCCTACCTGTGTGCGACTTATATCACCGGAGAAGCCAAAGAGCTCCCGATTAATTGCCAAGTCTATGTCCTCGCTGAATCTGTCAATCAATTTCCAAGCCTTACTCAATGAAGTACCACCCTTGAAAACAAGATGTTTGGCAATATCCATTTGTGTAATCAATCTTAATGTTTGCACCACCCACCAATCTTTTTCAATGATGTAAGGCTGCAAGCTGATTTTCTTGGAAGTTTCCTCTAAAACGGCATATCGTTCTTCTTTTTCTAAATCCAACCAACTCATATATTATTGCTCGTTTGTGCTTTACGCATAATTTTTCGTATCCAATCGGGCGCCAATTTGATGTCATTCGCAAGGTTTTCTTTGCTTTCCTGTTTGAGAGCGGCAACTATCTTTTCAACGTCGTCGTTGGTAATTTTTTCTTTACCAATAGACTTCAATGCCTGTATCGCTAATCCGCTTATTTTACCCCACGCTGCCACATTTTTCGGTGCTGTTCGCTTGAATAATAAAGTCCTATCGCCAATAATAATTTTTCGGGGGGTGCCATCCGTCAAATAGACGGCTTTTGTTGGGATTTGCGTGGACAGGCCTAAGGCGTTTTCCGCAAACAGTCCGGTCGGAATAATTCGGGCTTTATCTCTCCTGGCTATTGCCTCGGCAATAGCTTCAAGGCTTGGAGTTAGGCGTCCAAAATATTTACTCTTGCGAGGTATCGTATAAATACCTCTGGCTACGCGCGTTATTTTCCCATCTTTGGTTAATCGCTCTAATGCTTTGCTGCAAGTATTACTATTCCCGTAAACAACAAAATCGCTCGCAAAAAAAACCACTCCCCTCTTGGCTTTTTTCATTCTTTCAAATATGTTATATTCAATATTTTTGATCATATTTTAGGGCTGTTTTTGTCGTAAAAATAGTAAGTTTATTCGACAAAGCAATAGGCTTTACCTAATTTTATCTTACCAACTTTGTCCGCAATTCTTTTCAGCCGTTTTGCAGTTGGCTGTTCGTATTCCCGGTTCTTTTCCAATTCGAGCAGGGCAAAATTAGCTGCCGCGTCAATCCCCGATAGACTTCAGCACGAACATGGCCTGCGCAATGGAGCTCACGCGCTGGGCAACCAGCGAGAGCTTCCCGTGTTGCTCCTTCACCTTAAGCTGTAGCGGCTGTGCGGCTATCCGCTGCATGATGGCTGCGAAGGTGGCGCTCTTGTAGTAGGGGCTTTGCTGGTTGCTCACAAAGAGCGCTACCATCAGGTTATTCTTTAGGATGATTTTTTCAAACCCCAGCGCAACCGCCGCCTGCCGAAGCCTCACAACGTTGAGCAGCGCCTCCGCCTCCGGGGGCATGGCGCCAAAGCGGTCGGTCAGGCGGGCGTGGAAGGCGGCGATTTCGGCTTCCGTTTGCAGGTTGTCCAGCTCGCGGTAGAGGAGAATTTTTTCCGACATGTTGCTCACGTAGGTATCGGGGATGAGCAGCTCCATGTCCGTTTCGATGGCGCAGTCGAGGAGCGCGCTCCACGCGCCGCCCTGCGGCGGCTGCGGCGGATAGCCGGCTGCGGCAGGCTTTGCAGCGTCGGTATCGCCGTTCGGCGTGTGGTCGCCGTCCGGCTGCCGGGCGGGCGACCACTCCTCCTCGCGGAGCTCGGAGAGCGCCTCGTTGAGAATCTTCTGGTAGGCCTCAAACCCTATTTCGGCAATAAAGCCGCTCTGCTCGCCGCCCAGCAGGTTGCCCGCCCCGCGAATATCCAAGTCCTGCATGGCAATGTTGAAGCCGCTGCCGAGCTCG
Source organism: Prevotellaceae bacterium (assembly GCA_031290835.1). Lineage (GTDB taxonomy): Bacteria > Bacteroidota > Bacteroidia > Bacteroidales > UBA932 > JAITMY01. The sequence continues at coordinate 1,064 of JAISLN010000213.1, read as the reverse complement.
GAAAACTCCTCGATGGCGCGTAGCCGCCTGCGCGCCTCGTCGGTGAGCACCGCCGCCGGAGGCGTGAGCAGGTAGCAGAACGCCTTGCGGTTGCTGCGCCCTACGCGACCCCGCAGCTGGTGCAGGTCGCTCAGCCCAAAGAGGTGCGCGTGGTTGATGATGATGGTGTTGGCGTTGGGGATGTCGATGCCGTTTTCGATGATGCTGGTGGCGACGAGCACGTCGTACTCGCCCATGATGAAGTCCACCACGCGCCGCTCCATTTCGTTCCCGTCCATTTGCCCGTGCGCAACGGCTACCTTCGCCTCGGGGCAAACCCTCCGCACCATTGCCTCCATTGCCGGAATATCCTGCACGCGGTTGTGCACAAAGAACACCTGCCCGCCGCGCGACGCCTCGTTCGCTATGGCGTTGCGGACAATGTCTTCGCTAAATTCGTGCACCTCCGTAGCTACGGGCAGGCGGTTGGGTGGCGGCGTTTGGATGATGGACAGGTCGCGAGCCCCCATGAGCGAAAATTGTAGCGTGCGCGGAATGGGCGTGGCGGTGAGCGTCAGCGTGTCGATGCTCACCCGCAGCTGCCGTAGCCGCTCCTTTGCCTTTACGCCGAACTTTTGCTCCTCGTCGATGATGAGCAAGCCCAGCTCCTTAAACTTCACCGTGCTCCCGAGCAGCTTGTGCGTGCCTATGATAATGTCCAGCTTTCCCTCGGCGAGCTCCGCCAGCGTCCGCTTTGTTTCGGCGGGCGACTTGAAGCGGCTCAGGTAGTCGATGCGGCAGGGAAATCCGCGTAGCCGTCGGCTGAACGTCTTGTAGTGCTGAAGCGCCAGAATGGTGGTGGGCACCAGCACGGCCACCTGCCGGCTGTCGGCAACGGCCTTGAAGGCGGCGCGCATGGCTATCTCCGTTTTGCCAAATCCCACGTCGCCGCACACCAGCCTGTCCATCGGGCTGCTGTCCTCCATGTCGGCCTTCACGGCCTTCGTAACCTTAAGCTGGTCGGGCGTATCCTCGTAGATGAACGACGCCTCCAGCTCGTGCTGCAGGTACGAGTCCGCCGAAAA
>JAISLN010000212.1 GCA_031290835.1 Prevotellaceae bacterium | reverse complement strand
TAAAATCCCTGCCCAAAATCCCGGTATCTCTCGCCTTTTGACAAGTCAACTTCTGTGATTTTCGTATAGCTGCCGTGGTAAAGCTTCATCGTAGCCCCCCATTTTTTCGGCAAACGTCGTACAAATCCATCAGGGTGTAATGCTTGTTGTCGGTGTGCAGCGCCCACCAATGCTCGTACAAAAAGTCCAACCCGCCGTATTGCTTCAGGTAGCGGTAGGCATCGGAAATTTTCATCTTGAACGCTGCCGCAAATTCGGGAATGATAAATGCAATGAAGCTCACCTTGTCGCTCGTTTGCTTGTCTAATGTTTTTGTCATAGCATCAATAATTTGTACAATTTTTACGCTGCCTATTTTTCCTGACGTGGCAAAGGTATAAAAAAATTTTTTGAAGATGCTTACCCTCAAAATTGAATTTGCAAAATTATAATTTACAGAATTTACGGATAAAAAAAAGCTCTGCGTAGCTCTGTGAAACCTCCACATTTTTTCTGCGTAATTACTTCACAGAGTTACACAGAGGTCAACCTCTCCCTTTCTCCGTGTAGCTCTGTGAAGTAAAAAAACCTGTGTAGCAAAAAAAACCGTGCAAATGCAAAAAATAAATCCTAAATTTGTCCCCAAAAAATTCATCCACACCATGTTTTCCGAAAAAGACATAGCGCAGCTGCAATCGCTGGGCATTTCGCCGAGCGACGCCGAGCAGCAGGTGGCGCGCTTCAAAATAGGCTTCCCGTTTTTGCAGGTCGTGCGCCCTGCCACCCTTCACCGCGGCGTCCGGCAGCTCGGCAGCGAGGCGGCGGACGAGCTGGCGGCAACGCTCGACCGCTTCGATGGAACGTTCCTCAAGTTTACCCCCGCGTCGGGGGCGGCGTCGCGCATGTTCAAGCGCCTGTTTGAGGCCGAAGAAGCGCTGGCGCGGGGCGATACGCCGGATTTTGGGAGCAAGGAAATGAAGCCCGTCGGGGAATTTTTTGACCGGCTGCCGGATTTTGCGTTTTACGACGACCTGAAAGCCTTGCTGGCCAAGCAAAACGTTGCGTGCAGCAGCGTTGGCGACAAAAAAACGCAGCTGGCCATCCTGCAGGCGCTCTTGGGCAGCGGCGGCATGGGCTACGGTGCGCTGCCCAAGGGCTTGCTCAAGTTTCACCGCTACCCCGCCGGCGCGCGCACGGCTGCGGAGGAGCACCTCGTGGAGGCGGCGCTCTACGCAAAGGACAGGAGCGGCACGGCGCGGCTGCACTTCACGGCGTCGCCGGAGCACCGGCCGCTGTTTGAGCAGCTGGTGCGCGAGGTGAAGCCGGCTTACGAAAAAGCGTACGGCGTGCGCTACGAAATTTCCTTTTCGGAGCAAAAAAAGAGCACCGACACCCTTGCGGTGGACAGCCGCAACGAGCCTTTCCGCAGCGCCGACGGCAGCCTCCTCCTGCGCCCCGGCGGGCACGGCGCGCTCATCGAAAACCTCAACGAGCTGCTTGCCGACGTGGTGTTCGTAAAAAACATCGACAACGTAGCGCCCGACCGCTACAAGCCCGACACGGTGCGCTACAAGAAGGCGCTGGCAGGCCTGCTCTTGCAGCTGCGCGGCAAAATATTCGGCTACCTCCACGCGCTGGACGCCCACCCAAGCGAGGCGCTGCTGGCGGAAATTCAGGCGTTTTTTGAGGATGAGCTATCGTTCGTTTTTCCCAAGGGGTGGGAGAGCGACCGGCTGGGCTACCTGCGGGCAAAGCTGCACCGCCCTATTCGCGTTTGCGGCATGGTGAAGAACGTTGGCGAGCCCGGCGGCGGACCGTTCGTTGCCGTAAACCCCGACGGGTCGGCCTCGCTGCAAATTGCCGAAAGCTCTCAGCTCGACCTGAGCAACCCAAGCGTCAAAGCCATCTTTGACAGCGCAACGCACTTCAACCCGGTGGACATGGCCTGCTCGTTCATCGACTACAGGGGCTGCAAGCTCGACCTGCGAAAATTCCGCGACCCCGCCACCGGCTTTATTTCGTCAAAGAGCAAGGACGGCAGGGAGCTAAAGGCGCAGGAGCTGCCCGGCCTCTGGAACGGCGCCATGAGCGACTGGACTACGGTGCTGGTGGAAGTCCCCCTCTCCACCTTCAGCCCCGTAAAAACCGTGAACGACTTGCTGCGAAAAGAGCACAGGGAGTAGCGTGCGCCGGTATTTGGCGGATATTTAGCCTACGCAAGAAATTTACAACGGTGGTTGACCACAAAGATTTGTTGGTAGTGTCATACATTGTATGATGCTATATTTTTCCGGATTGGCTTCGCTTCGATTGCCTGTAGGCAATAATATCAATAGAAATCGGCGCCTCTCTCTTGCCCAATTGGCTTCGCCGAGCTCCGCTTTCCCGTAGGGAATTAATATCGGTTATTTTTTGTCCACGAATTACACGAATTACACGAATTATGTTTCGTCTAAGGAAATTCGGTTATTTTTTGTCCACGAATTACACGAATTGCACGAATTATGTTTCGTCTAAGGAAATTCGGTTATTTTTTGTCCACGAATTACACGAATTATGTTTCGTCTAAAAAAATTCGTGTAATTCGTGTAATTCGTGGACAATAAATATTTCCACCACCAAAGCCTCCAAAGTAACCGCCACCCGCGATTTGCAGGAGCTGGTAAACCAAAAAATTTTGGCTCGGCAAGGCAAAGGACGAAATACGAGCTACCGGCTTCAAAGCCCGTGAATGTGTACGCCTCCCACGGCGCGTCCGGAGGGGTCGTTGAGGTTGCGGAAGGAGGCGTCCCAGGCCAGCGCTTCGGGGGTGCTGCACGCTACGGAGGGCACGGAGGGCACGGTTTGCGCCGCCTGCTGCGACGGAAAGTGCTCCTCAAAAATGGAGCGGTAGTAGTACTCCTCCTTGTTCTGCGGCGGGTTTACCGGAAAGCGCTCGGCGCTGCGGCTCATTTGCTCGTCGGAGATGGCCTCTGCGGTGATTCTTTTCAGGCTGTCAATCCACCCGTAGCCCACGCCGTCGGAGAACTGCTCTTTTTGGCGCCACGCCACGCTTTCGGGCAGGAGGTCTTCGCAGGATTTGCGCAAAATCCACTTCTCCATTTTTCCGTCCTTTGCCATTTTGTCTGCGGGGTTGAGGCGCATGGCAACGTCCATAAACTCCTTGTCGAGAAACGGCACGCGCCCCTCCACGCCCCACGCGGCAAGGGCTTTGTTGGCGCGGAGGCAGTCGTACAGGTAGAGCTTGCCGAGCTTTCGCACCGTTTCTTCGTGGAGCGCCTGCGGGCTGGGCGCCTTGTGGAAGTAGAGGTAGCCGCCAAAAATTTCGTCCGCGCCCTCGCCCGAAAGCACCATCTTAATCCCCATAGATTTTATTACCCGCGACAGCAGGTACATCGGCGTGGAGGCGCGCACGGTGGTTACGTCGTAGGTTTCGAGGTAGTAGATTACGTCGCGTATGGCGTCCAGCCCTTCCTGAATGGTGTAGTGAATTTCGTGGTGCACGGTTTTGATGTGGTCGGCAACGCGTCGCGCGGCGAGCAGGTCGGGCGCACCCTCCAGCCCCACGGCAAATGAGTGGAGCTGCGGCCACCACGCCGTGTTTTCGCCGTTGGCTTCGATGCGCCGGGCGGCAAATTTTTTGGCAATGGCCGAAATGATGGACGAGTCGAGCCCTCCGGAGAGCAGCACCCCGTAGGGCACGTCCGACATGAGCTGCCGCTGCACGGCGCTCTCCAGCGCAGCCCGCAGCGCGGCAGCGTCGGAGGTGTTGTTCTTCACCGCCTCGTACGATTCCCAGTCGCGGCGGTACCACTTTTTCGGCTTGCCGTCGGGGCTGTAGTAGGCTTCGCCCGGCAGGAACGTTTGAATGGTAGCGCAAACGCCCTCAAGCGCCTTGAGCTCCGAGGCCACAAAGTAGTGCCCTTCGCTGTCCCACCCCTGGTAGAGCGGGATGACCCCGATGTGGTCGCGGGCAATGAGGAACACGTTTTTTTCGACGTCGTAGAGGGCAAAGGCAAAGATGCCGTTGAGGTCTTCGATAAAG
>JAISLN010000211.1 GCA_031290835.1 Prevotellaceae bacterium | reverse complement strand
GCCGACGTGCAGCTCAAAGGTGATGCGCAAAAGGTGAGCCTGCTCATCAGCGAACAGGGCAAGCTGCTCAAAGAGTAACATTCGCTTAAAAAAAAAGCGTAGCTTTGCCGCCGTATTCGCCGTGCAGCTTTTGCTGCTTGATGGCAATGTGCTTGTTTTTCGGCATAAAAATCGCAAGCATGTAAAAACAATAGCCCCGGCTGTTTTTTTACTTTTACCTTTATATTTTATGAAATCACGCTTTTTCTTTTTGCTGTTGCTTTGCCTGCCAACTTTTACGCTGGGGCAGCCGGAGAGCGCCAAGTCGTCCAACTTTGCCGTAAGCGGCGAGCTGTCAATAAGCGGTCCTTTTCTTGGCGCCAACGTAGAGTACCTGTTTTACAAAAACCGCTGGAGCGCGCAGGCAAGCTTTGGGCTTGTCGGCGCGAGTGCAGGCGTCAGCTACCACCTGAAGCCGCGCATAAATTCATCCTTTGTTTCGCTACAGTATAGCTTTTTTGGTGGCGATGATAAGTACAATCTTCTGGGCGCCATGTATGTTTACCGCTACAAGAGGTGGTTTCAGGCGGGCGCAGGGCTGGGAACATTGCTATCCGACAACGGAGAGCAAAAAAGGGGAACGCTGATTCCCATGCTCAACGGCGGAATTTATTTCCCTTTAAGCAATCAAGCCTCGTCCACTCCTCCAACCTTGCCGCCGAATGCCGATAAGCCCGAAGAGAGAAAGCGCCCGCAGCAAGCGATATACGCCGAAATCGGAGGGCGAGGAATGCTCTTCTCCGTCAGCTACGACCGCCGACTTTTTGTAGGCGATGGCAGATTTGGCGCATCCATAGGAGTAGGAGGCATCGCTATGTTCGGCGCCGCAGCAATATTCCTGCCTGCCTACGCTTACTACTTGGTTGGGAGCGGAAGCAGCTATCTGGAGGTGGGAGCGGGCATAACAGGTGCTCCCCTTCCCTTTTCGTCGGCTTCTTTTGGCACAGCAACCATTGGCTACCGCTATCAGCCGGCAAAAGGTTTGCTGTTTCGTATCGGGTTAACGCCCATGTATTCAGCGAACTATTTTCAGCCGTGGTGGGGAATTTCTGTAGGTACTGCATTTTAGCCATGACATGAGCATAGCGGCAAATGGCAAGCTGCTTCTACGAAAAAAATGGAATTGTAATAACCTCACAACAAACCAATTGTAATGTTTCATTCAAAAGTCAGGCGATATTTTTTGTCGGTATAAAAATTTTACCTACCTTTGTGGGCTTTTAACTATTAATTTCATTAAACAATTTCATGTATTTAACAGCAGAAAAAAAGCAAGAAATTTTCGCACAGTACGGGAAGTCTAATACGGACACAGGCTCTTCGGAGGGTCAAATTGCCCTATTTTCCTACCGTATCAACCATCTTACCGGCCACCTGAAATCCCACAAAAAGGATTTTGGTACGGAGCGCGCGCTTCTGGGCTTGGTGGGCAAGCGGCGCAGGCTACTTGATTACCTCAAGAAAGTTGATATAGATAGATATAGAGCAATCATTAAGGCGCTCGACTTACGAAAGTAAACAGAAGAAAGGCAATTGTAGCAATTGCCTTTCTTTTCTTTGCCTTGCAGCGCCCGGCATCGAAGCCAACACGCGGCAGCAATCACCTTTTCAAGATGTTGAACACATAGCATAGAAGCAGAATACCGAAAAAAAATTTAATCGCCGAAAATTTTAGCTACCGTATGGATTTTAGCCAACACCTCCGCCTCATCCCCGATTACCCAAAACCGGGCATTGTTTTTCAGGATATTACTACGCTCTTGAGCAACAGCAAAGCCTTTTGCGCTGCCGTGCGGCAGGTCGCCGAGCACTACCGCGGCAAGGGCATTACCAAAGTGGTGGGCATTGAGTCGCGCGGCTTCATTCTGGGCGCGGCGGTGGCGTACGAGCTGGGCGTGGGCCTGGTGCCCATGCGCAAAAAGGGCAAGCTGCCGTGGAAAACCTACGCCATGGAGTACGCGCTGGAGTACGGCACCGATACCATCGAAATCCATCAGGATGCGCTGGAGCCGGCCGATAGGGTGCTCATTACCGACGACATCATTGCCACCGGCGGCACCGCAAACGCCTCGCTGGAGCTGGTGCGAAAGTTTGGCGTCCCCACCGAAAACATTTTTATATGCTTCCTGCTCGACATTCACGACGTGCCGGGAAAAGATAAAGAGCTGCTCAAGCAGCACGGATATTTTTCGCTGATATGAATTAAATAACCCGCTCTCGCAAAAAGCTGAAAGCGAGAGCACAAATGACAAAACAAATGCTATATAACGCAATAAAAAAAACAATTGATTTGGGCGACGGTCGCACCATCGAAATTGAAACAGGCAAGCTTGCCAAGCAAGCCGACGGCGCTGTGGTGGTAAAAATGGGCAGCACCATGCTGCTCGCCGCCGTTACCTGCGCACCGGACGCCAAAGAAGATACCGATTTCATGCCGCTTTCGGTAGAGTACAAAGAAAAATACGCCGCTGCCGGACGATACCCGGGCGGATTCCTCAAGCGCGAAGCGCGCCCCAACGACCACGAAATCCTCACCTCGAGGCTTATCGACCGGGCGCTGCGGCCGCTCTTCCCCGACGACTTTCACGCGGAGGTGTTTGTAACCGTCAACCTTATCTCTGCCGACAACGAAATTATCCCCGACGCGCTGGCAGGGCTTGCAGCGTCGGCGGCGCTGGCGGTGTCGGATATTCCGTTCAACGGGCCTATCTCCGAAGTGCGCATTGCCCGCGTGGACGGCGCGTGGAAAATCAACCCCACGTTTTCGGAGCTGCAAAAAGCCGACATCGACGTCATGGTGGGCGCCACCGAAGAAAATATTTTGATGGTGGAGGGCGAAATGAAGGAAGTTTCGGAGGCAGAAATGCTCGAAGCTATCAAGGTTGCCCACACGGAAATCAAGAAGCACTGCCGCATACAAAAAGAGCTCGAGGCCGAAACGGGCAAGCAAACCAAGCGCACCTACTGCCACGAAGACAACGACGAGGCGCTGCGCCAACAGGTGTACGACGCCTGCTACGCCAAGGCTTACGAAGTGGCCAAAAAAATAACCTCAAAGCAGGAGCGCACCGCCCTCTTTGCGCAGATAGAGGAGGAATTTGTTGCCGCCCTGCCCGACGACGATGAAAAAGAGCGCAAAGCCAAGCTGGTGAAGCGCTACTACCACGACAACGTGCTCAAAAAAGCCATGCGCAACATGGTCTTGGACGAAGGCATCCGCCTCGACGGGCGCAAAACCAACGAAATACGCCCCATCTGGAGCGAAGTGGACTGCCTGCCCGCCGCCCACGGCTCGGCCATTTTTACGCGCGGCGAAACGCAATCGCTCACCACCGTAACGCTCGGCACCAAGCTCGACCAAAAGGAGGTGGACGAGGTGCTCATACAGGGCACAGAGCAGTTTGTGCTGCACTACAACTTCCCCCCCTTCTCCACCGGCGAAGCAAGGCCCGCCCGCGGCACAAGCCGCCGCGAAATCGGGCACGGCAACCTTGCGCACCGCGCGCTGAAAAGGCAAGTCCCGATAGGCGAAGAAAACCCATACGCCGTGCGCGTGGTATCGGACATTCTGGAGTCCAACGGCTCCTCCTCCATGGCCACCGTGTGCGCCGGCACGCTCGCCCTCATGGACGCAGGCATACAGCTCAAAAAGCCCGTTTCGGGCATCGCCATGGGGCTGATTAGCGAAAACAAGGCTACCAAGTTCGCCATCCTCTCCGACATCCTCGGCGACGAAGACCACCTGGGCGACATGGACTTTAAGGTTACGGGAACCAAAGACGGCATCACCGCCACGCAAATGGACATCAAGGTGGACGGGCTGCCCTACGAGGTGCTGGAGCAGGCGCTGGAGCAGGCGCGGCAAGGTCGCCTGCACATACTGGGCGAAATGATGAAGACGCTAAGCGCACCGCGACCGGAGCTCAAGCCGCACGTGCCGCGGCTGGAGCAAATAGTGATTGACAAAGACTTTATCGGCGCGGTAATTGGCCCCGGCGGAAAGGTCATTCAGGAAATACAGAAGCAGACCAACTCCACCATCACCATCACCGAAGTAGGCGACAAGGGCTTTGTGGACGTATTTGCCACCAACAAGGACGACATCCGGGCGGCCATAGATCGCATCAAGGGCATTGTGGCGGTGCCGGAGGTCGGCATGGTGTACAAGGGAAAGGTGGTATCCATCCTCGATTTTGGCGCATTTGTAGAAATACTGCCCGGCAAGGACGGGCTGCTGCACATCTCCGAAATAGCCTACGAGCGGGTCAACCGCGTGGAAGACTTCTACAAGGAGGGCGACGAGCTGGAGGTAAAGCTCATAGAGGTGGAGAAGAACGGCAAGCTGCGCCTGTCGCGCCGCGCCCTGCTCCCGCAGCCCGAAGGATGGGTTGAGCCGGAGCGCGCACCCCGCCCCGAGCGCAGAGACCGCGACGGCGACCGTCGCGGCGGCGGCGGACATCGCGGCGGCG
>JAISLN010000210.1 GCA_031290835.1 Prevotellaceae bacterium | reverse complement strand
CACTTGTTGAACTGTTTAAACAAAAAAACATTATGACGCTAAAAAGTATTTTTTACGCTGCGCTAATCGGCGCTGGCGCAACAGCAGCAGCCTCCTGCGGGGGCGGAACGGGCGCACCGTCGCAGGCGGGCCTGACGCGCTACGTTGACCCGTACATCGGCACGGGCGGGCACGGGCACGTATTTATGGGCGCAAACGTCCCGTTTGGGTTTGTGCAGCTGGGGCCGTCCAACATCCCCCAATCGTGGGATTGGTGCTCGGGCTACCACATCTCCGACTCCACCATCATTGGCTTCAGCCACCTGCACCTGAGCGGAACGGGCATCGGCGATTTGGGCGACGTCAACCTGATGCCCGCCACCGGCGAGGTTACCCTCAGCCGGGGCAAGGCGGACGACTACGCTTCGGGTTTTTTCTCCCTGTTTGACCGCGCTACCGAAAAATCGCGGGCGGGCTACTACGCCGTTCACCTCAGCCGCTACAACGTTGGCGTGGAGCTGACGGCAACAAAGCGCGTGGGCTTCCACAAGTACACCTTTCCGGCGTCGGCCGACAGCCGGGTGATTATTGACCTAGAAAACGGGCAGGCGTGGGACCGACCTGTGGAGGGCTACCTCGTGCAGGAGAGCGACACGGTGCTATCGGGATACCGCTACTCCACCGGATGGGCGCGCGATCAGCGGGTTTTCTTCACCGCCGTTTTCTCCAAGCCGCTAAAGCGCTTTGCCGTTTACGGCGACAAGGGCGAGCAGCCGGGGCGCGAGCTGAAGGCGCAAAGGGTGTACGGGCAGGCGATTTTTGATACCGAAAAGGGGGAAGAAATCTACGTAAAAGTTGCCCTTTCGCCCGTGAGCATTGAAAACGCCAAGCTGAACATGCAGGCGGAGCTGGCGGGGTGGGACTTTGAGCAAACCGTGCAGGACGCCGACAGGGCGTGGAGCGAAGAGCTGCAAAAAATCCTCATCACCACAGGCGACGAGCGCGTAAAGCGCACGTTCTACACCGCGCTGTACCACACCATGATTGCGCCGTCGGAGTTTTGCGACGTCAACGGCGACTACAGGGGCGCGGACGGAAAGGTGCACGCCGGCGAGGGCTTCAAGAACTACACAACGTTTTCGCTGTGGGACACGTACCGCGGGGCGCATCCCCTCATGTCCATTATTCACCCCGAAAAGATGAGCGACGTCATCAACACCATGCTCGCCATCTACCGGCAGCAGGGCAAGCTGCCCGTGTGGCACCTCATGGGCTGCGAAACGGACTGCATGGTGGGCAACCCCGCCATTCCGGTGGTGGCCGACGCCCTGCTAAAGGGCTACGACGGATTTGACCGGGAGCTCGCCTACGAAGCCATGAAAACCTCGGCCATGCTCGACGAGCGCGGGCTGAAGTACCTCAAGGAGTACGGCTACATCCCCTACGACAAGGAGGGGGAGGGGCTCTCCAAGTGCATGGAGTACGCCATTGCCGACTGGAGCCTCGCGCAGGCGGCGCAGCTGCTGGGAAAAACCGATGACTACGGCTACTTCCTGAAGCGCAGCAAGGCCTACGCGCACTACTTTGACAGGCAAAGCGGCTTTGTGCGCGGGCTGTCGTCCAAGGGGGAGTTTAGGGCGCCGTTCAACCCGTTTGAGGCGGTGCACCGCGACAACGACTACACGGAGGGCAACGCATGGCAGTACACGTGGCTCGTCCCCCACGACGTGGAGGGGCTGATAGACCTCTTTGGAGGCAGGGAGCGGTTTATCGAAAAGCTGGATTCGCTCTTTACCGCCAAGGGGGAGCTGGGCGAGCACGCCTCGCCCGACATCTCCGGGCTGATAGGGCAGTACGCCCACGGCAACGAGCCAAGCCACCACATCATCTACATGTACCCCTACGCGGGGCAGCCGCACAAAACAGCGGAAAAAGTGCGCGAGGTGCTATCGACCCTCTACTGCGACGCGCCGGACGGATTGTCGGGCAACGAAGACGTTGGGCAAATGTCGGCGTGGTACGTGCTGTCCGCCATCGGATTTTATCAGGTTGAGCCGGCGGGCGGAAAGTACATATTCGGCAGCCCCATTGTGGACAAAGCCGTGGTAAAGGTAAAGGATGGAAAAACCTTTACCGTAATTGCCGCCAACAACAGCGCCGAAAACAAGTACATCCAAAGCGTATCGCTCAACGGCGCTCCCTACAGCAAGCCCTACATCAGCTTTGAGGACATTGCGCGGGGCGGAACGCTGGAGCTGGTGATGGGAAAAATGCCAATCAGCGATGAGTAGCGGGAGCGGAAGGATGAAAATGCGCTCGCTGTCGGCAACCGAAAAGGGAATGATCATCGTCGTTGCGCTGCTGGCCGTGCTGGTGGCGCTGCGGTGGGGGCACATCCGCAGGCGGGCTGCCGAGGGCATGAGCTACCTGAAACCCGCCGACAGCACCCTGACGCTCCCACCGGCAGCGGAAGGCTGCGATTAGCTAAGGAGGAAAAGATGGCAAAAAAAGTCGTCATCGGGCTGTCGGGGGGCGTGGACTCAAGCGTTGCCGCGTACCTGCTCAAGCGGCAGGGCTACGAGGTAGAGGCCATGTTCATGCAGAATTGGCACGACGTCACGGGAACGCTGCACGGCGATTGCCCGTGGAAGGACGACCTTGCGGTGGCGCAGCTCGTAGCCCGGCAGCTGGATATTCCGTTTCACTTCATCGACCTCAGCGCACCCTACCGGCAAAAAGTGGTGGACTACATGTTTGCCGAGTACGAAAAGGGGCGTACCCCCAACCCCGACGTGCTGTGCAACCGCGAAATAAAATTCGACGTTTTCCTAAAAGCCTGCCTCGACCTCGGCGCCGATTACGTCGGCACGGGGCACTACTGCCGCAAGGAAACCATAACGGTTGACGGAACCCCAACCTTTCGCCTTCTTGCCGGCAGCGACCCCAACAAAGACCAAAGCTACTTTCTCTGTCAGCTCTCGCAGCAGCAGCTGAGCAAGGCGCTTTTCCCCATAGGCGATATGTGCAAGCCGGAGGTGCGCAAAATTGCCGCGCAGCTAAGCTTGCCCACCGCCAACAAAAAGGACTCGCAGGGAATTTGCTTTGTGGGGAAAGTTGACCTGCCCGTTTTTTTGCAGCAAAAACTGAAGGCAAAGAAAGGGAAAATTGTAGAGCTGCCCAAGGACGTCCGATTGCCGCAGCGCAGCGCGATTGAGGAGCAGGCGCAGCCCTACCGCTTCTCTCCGTCCGACGGCAAGTGCATAGGCGAGCACAGCGGGGCGCACTTTTACACCGTTGGGCAGCGCAGGGGGCTGGGCGTTGGCGGGCATGTGGAGCCGCTGTTTGTAGTTGCCACCGACGTTGAGAGCAACATAGTGTACGTTGGCGAAGGACACGGCCACCCCGCGCTGAGCCGCAGCGCGCTTCTTGTTCCGGCAGGCGAGGTGCACTGGCTGCGCCCCGACCTCGCCATGCAGGTGGGCGAGCAGCGCAGCTGCCTGATACGCATTCGCTACCGTCAGCCGCTACAGCGCGCCACCCTGCACTGCCGGCGCGAGGGCATTTACGTAACCTTTGCAGCGCCGCAGCGCGGCGTCTCCCCCGGGCAGTTCGCGGCGTGGTACGACGGCGAAGAGCTGACCGGAAGCGGAGCTATTGCCTGAGGTCGATTTTTTTGTCTGAGCTGTGATTTTTGTTTAGCGTGATTTTTGCGCAACGCGCAATCATACAACAAAAATCAGCGGAAAAATTGCGCAGGCTTGCGCATCTACCCGTTCAGGGTTAACCTAAGCCCCGCAGCGGGCTTTTTTTCCTAAAATCCTTTGCCGTACTGCTTTTTTGAGATTACTTCCGCCGAGAGGTTAATCGCCATGGTGATAATAAACAGGATACAGCCTAGCATGAAGAGGGATTGGTAGTGCGCCCCTCCGGCGGGGGCTTCGCCCAGCTCGGCGGCAATGGTGGCGGGAATGGTGCGCACAGGCTCGAGCAGGGAGTGGGGCATGACGGCGGCGTTGCCCGTAACCATTAGCACCGCCATGGTTTCGCCCACGGCGCGCCCAACGCCGAGCACCACCGCTGCCGTAATGCCGGAGCCGGCGTAGGGAATAATCACCCGGTAAATGGTTTGCCAGCGCGTAGCGCCAAGCGCCAAGCTTGCCTCGCGCATGGCTTTGGGCGTGCTGCGCATGGCGTCTTCGGCAATGGTGATGATGGTGGGTAGCGCCATGATGGCGAGTATCAGGCTGCCGGCAAAGGCGGTTTCGCCCACCGGCAGGTTGAGCGCCCGCTGAATGTGCGGCACGAGCACCACCAGCCCAAAAAAGCCGTACACCACCGACGGAATGCCGGCAAGCAGCTCAATGGTCGGCTTAAAGAGCTTGCGAATGCGCTCGCCGGCCAGCTCCGAGAGGTAGATGGCAACGCCCAACCCCAGCGGAAGGGCAATAAGAATGGCAAAAATGCTCACCAAAAGCGTCCCCAGCGTCAGGGGAAGCGCACCCAGCTGCGGGGCGGGCGTGGAGGTGGGCTGCCACTCCCTGCCCGCAAAAAAATCAAAGGGCGAAATGTTGTCCACCAGCAGCGGCTTCACGGAGGCGTTGCCTGCGGGCAGGTATTGCTGCGGAAAAAAGGCAATGATGTTGGGGGTTTGGGCAACTATTTCGCCCAGCTTTTGCGGGAGCAGCGCGTAGTCCTCGCCCAGCTCCTCATCGGTGTAGAGGGCAAAAATTTCGTCGAAGCGAAACGGCACAATTTCCCCGCCTTGCCCCCCCACCTCCTGCCAGCCGGTAACTTCGGCGTCAAAAATTTTCTTGATCTGCGCGGGGCGGAGCGCCTCAACGTGGTTGGCGGCGTTGACGCAAAGCGCGTAGCCTTGCTCCACTTCGGGGCTGCGGAACAAGCCCAGCCCTTCCTTGAACAGAAAAACAATAATCAGCAAAATGGCAAGGCTTGTAACGCTGCCGCTCAGGGTAAACAAGCCCTCCACGACGCGCTCTGCGGCGCGCCTCAACATCTTTTTCATGCTTCGCACTTCTTTTTTGTTTCGGCAAATATACAGGGCAGATGTTACAGCTTTTTTACGCGGCTGCTACAAAAATGTTACGATAGCCGCCCTTTGCGCGGCAGCGCAGGGGTGCGCCGCCGCCATCGGCGGGGAGGTAGATACCGTAATATTTAGCTCTGTTTTAATCGAAAAAATAATGATTATCTACCATCCTTACAAATAGTTGCTCAATTTACTTAGCGTAAAAAATACACTTTTGCGCCAAGTGCCGGATATATCGTTTATCTTTGCAAAAACGCATATTTGGATGGGCAACCCCAGCTTAACATACGACAATCAGGCCATTTCTGTAGATTGCACGGTTTTTGGGTTCGACGGCGAAGCCCTGCGCGTGCTCCTTATTCGCCGCCGGCATACGCTGCCGTCGGGCACGGAGACGGCAGACCTCAAGCTGCCGGGCAGCTTGATTTCCGACGCCGAAGATTTGCCAAGCGCCGCCAACCGCGTTACGCGCGAGCTCGTGGGGTCGCGCACCATCTACCTCAAGCAAATGGAGGTGTTCTCCAACCCGCAGCGCGTGCAGGGGCAAGAGCTGATGTGGATAAACACCTACTACGGAGTGTCGCTCTCGCGGGTGCTCACGGTGGCCTTTTTTGCCATGGTAAAGCTCGACGAAAAGCTGATAAGCTACACCCGACGCAAGGGCGGACGCTGGGTGGAGCTGGGCGAAGTGCGCCAGCTGGCGCTCGACCACAACAAAATACTCGTTACGGCTATGGACTACCTCATGCACCTGTTTCAGCAAGAGCCCGTGGCCTTTGAATTTTTGCCGCGAAAGTTCACCATCAAGCAGCTGCAAAGGCTGTACGAAATAGTGTTTGACGTTGAAATAGACAACCGCAACTTCCGCAAAAAAATTCTCTCGCTCAAGTACATACTGCCCGCAGGCGAGTGCGAGGAGAGGGTGGCGCACAAGCCGGCGCAGTACTACGTTTTTGACCGAAAAATATACAAGCGGCAGAACAAAAAAATATTCAGGCTGAACTTTGTTGGGGGCAAGTAACGTTTAACGGTACATTTAAAACATGTTTAATCAAAATGAAAACTCTTACTCTTGGAATTGACATCGGCAGCTCGTCCGTAAAGGCGAGCTTGGTTGACGCACAAACCGGCGAGGCGCTTGCCGGCGCATTTTTTCCCAAAAAGGAAATGGAAATAAGGGCCGAAAAGCTGGGCTGGGCGGAGCAAAGCCCCGATAGCTGGTGGGAAAACCTGAAGCTGGCGGTGCAGGCCGTGGTTGCCGCCGCAGGCGCAAAGCCCAGCGAGGTGAAGGCAATCGGCATTTCCTACCAAATGCACGGGCTGGTGCTGGTGGACGAAAACTACCGCGCCGTCCGCGACGCCATTATCTGGTGCGACAGCCGCGCGGTGCCGTACGGCGAAAAAGCGTTTGAGGAAGTTGGGCGGGAAAAATGCCTGCTCCGGCTGCTCAACTCGCCGGGAAACTTTACCCTCTCCAAGCTGGCGTGGGTAAAGGAGCACGAGCCGCAGCGCTACGCCCGCGCAAAATACTACATGCTGCCGGGCGACTACGCGGCCATGCGCCTCACGGGGCGAGCCTGCACCACCGCCTCGGGCTTGTCCGAAGGGGTGGCGTGGGATTTTGCGGCCAACAGCCCCGCAGCGTTCCTCTTCGACTACTTTGGGTTTGACGCAACGCTGATACCGGAAATCGTCCCCACGTTTGGCGTGCAGGGCTACCTGACCGGCGCTGCCGCCGGAGAGCTGGGGCTTGCCGCCGGTACGCCGGTAACCTACCGCGCCGGCGATCAGCCCAACAACGCGCTTTCGCTCAACGTGCTTCACCCCGGAGAGGTGGCGGCAACGGCCGGAACGTCGGGCGTGGTGTACGGCGTAAACGGCGAGGCAAAGTACGACGAGCTGTCGCGCGTAAACTCGTTTGCGCACGTCAACCACAGCGACCGGCAAACGCGCGTGGGTGTGCTGCTCTGCATCAACGGCGCCGCCGTACTCAACGCGTGGATAAGGCGCCACCTCATGCCCGAAGGCGCAGGCTACGCCGAAATGAACGAGCTGGCGCTGGCAGCCCCGGCGGGCAGCGACGGGGTGAGCATTGTGCCGTTTGGCAACGGCGCAGAGCGCGCGCTCGGCAACCGCGAGCCCGGATGCTCCATACACGGCGTTAACTTTGCCCGGCACGGAAAGGCGCACCTGATACGGGCGGCGCACGAGGGAGTGGCCTTTGCGTTCCGGTACGGCATGGACATTATGAACGGCATGGGCGTCGAAACAAAAACCATCCGCGCCGGATACGCCAACCTGTTCTTAAGCCCCGTGTTTCGGCAAACCTTGTCGAACATCACCGGCGCAACCATTGAGCTCTACAACACCGACGGCTCCGTCGGCGCGGCGCGAGGCGCAGGAATAGGCGCGGGTATCTACAGGAGCGAAGCCGAGGCATTGGCCACGCTGAAAAAAATAGCAACCGTGGCGCCGGACGAAAAAAGCGCAGAGGCAAGCGCGGCGGCCTATGAGCGATGGGCGGAGCTGCTGAGCCAAGCCGTGTAGCGCATTGCAACCAAATGATTTTTACACAATTCTCCATTTTTATTCATCCTAAAAAAATTAAAAAAAATTATGGCACAAAAAGAGTACTTTCCGCAAATCGGAAAAATTAAGTTTGAAGGAAAAAGCAGCGTCAATCCGCTGGCATTTCGCTACTACGATGCAGACAAAGTAGTGTACGGCCGCAAAATGAAGGACTGGTTTAAGTTCTCCATGGCGTGGTGGCACACGCTCTGCGCCGAAGGCGGCGACCCGTTCGGGGCGGGCACAAAAGCTTTCCCGTGGACGCAGGGCGCAGCGTCGGCGCTGGAGGTGGCAAAGCAACGGCTGGACGCCGGCTTTGAGCTGATGCAAAAAATCGGCATTGAGTACTACTGCTTCCACGACGTGGACCTAGTTGACGAGGGCAAAACCGTTGAGGAGTACGAGGCAAACCTCAAGGCCATTGTTGCCTACGCCAAGCAACGGCAGGCCGAAACGGGCGTCAAGCTGCTGTGGGGCACGGCAAACGTCTTTGGCCACAAGCGCTACATGAACGGCGCCGCTACCAACCCCGACTTTGACGTGGTGGCGCGCGCTGCCGTGCAAATCAAAAACGCAATAGACGCCACCATTGAGCTGGGCGGGCAGTGCTACGTGTTTTGGGGCGGTCGCGAGGGATACTCCACGCTCCTCAACACGCAGATGAAGCGCGAAAAAGAGCACCTCGCAACGCTGCTCACCAAAGCCCGCGACTACGCCCGCGCAAAGGGCTTCACGGGGACCTTCCTCATTGAGCCTAAGCCTATGGAGCCTACAAAGCACCAGTACGACGTTGACGCGGAAACGGTGGCGGGATTTTTGCGCGCGCACGGGCTGGACAGGGACTTCAAGCTGAACATTGAGGTTAACCACGCAACGCTTGCCGGGCACACGTTTGAGCACGAGCTGCAGTGCGCCGCCGACGCCGGGCTGCTGGGCTCCATCGACGCCAACCGCGGCGACTACCAAAACGGATGGGATACCGACCAGTTCCCCATCGACGCCTACGAGCTCACGCAGGCCATGCTGGTCATTTTGCAGAGCGGAGGCTTGGCTGGCGGCACCAACTTTGACGCAAAAACGCGCCGCAGCTCCACCGACTTGGAGGACATTTTTGTAGCCCACATTGCCGGCATGGACGTTTTTGCGCGCGCGCTCGAGAGCGCCGCCGCCATTTTGGAAAAATCGCCCTACAAAAAAATGCTGAGCGACCGCTACGCCTCGTTCGACGCCGGAAAAGGAAAAGAATTTGAAGCGGGGCAGCTGTCGCTGGAGGATATGGCGGCCTACGCCAAAGCCAAGGGCGAGCCTGCGCAAATCAGCGGAAAGCAGGAGCTGTACGAAGCGATTGTGAACATGTACGTGTAGAGCGCACAGCAAATCTTCGCTGTCGGCAACGTTAATTTTTACGCAGGCGCTAGAACTCCTCTAACGCCTGCGCTGGTTTTGTCCTAAGCATAAGCAGGGACAACGCTAACGCAGCTTGGAAGCCGACTTGCTGAACGTGGCGCTCAATGTTCCGGCGAAGTAACACGCCAATCGCAAAAAAATATTCGTACCTCAGATATATTTGCTATCTTTGCCAGCAGATGCGCTATAATAGTTTAAGTGTAAATGTGATGAAAATAAAGAAAATAAAAATACAAAAATTATTTGGTTTATTCAATTATGATATTGAACTAAATCAAAATGAAGATATAACCATTTTAACCGGCCCTAATGGTTATGGCAAAACAACTATTTTGAATATAATTTACAATCTTTTTAACCATAGATTTTTTTATTTTCAAAAACTAAATTTTGAAACAATTTCTATCTTTTTTAACGAGGAACAGCGGATTGAGCTTACAAAAAAACAAGGGAAGACAAAACCGGAACAAGCGATTAGAATAGTAAACAATCAACCGCAAGTATATTCTCAACAAATATCTACTACTGATATTCAATTAGATTTATTTGATAAACATGGGAAGCCTCTGGAAAATTTCACGTATAATTCAGATACCGAAAATAAGCTATTGATAGAATTGGGGAAATATATTCCCGTGCAGAAAATTTCTCAAAATATTGTATTGGAAGCTAATACAGGAAGACAGCTGTCCTTACGGGATTTTTTAGCAGAATACATCAATTACCTCCCAATAAAAGTTATTAGTTTGATAAACAGACAAGAAACTACTCAAATTTCGCAGCTGTTGAATTCTGCCAATGTTTATATTATCAGAGAAGAACGGTTGTTGACTCAAACCCGCAAAAGCAACCAAAATATTTCTTTTGACAGAACTATTGAAATGTACTCAAAAGAATTAAAAAATATAATAGAGCAAAAGCAGCTGGAGGCATATCAGAAAGCACAACAGCTTGACAGCTCTTTTCCTAAACGATTGATAGAATGTAAAGAATTTTTATCGGAAGATGATTTTAGGAATAAATTTGCTGCTTTAACCAAAAAACAGGAGCTGTTGCAAACTTTCGGTATTGCAACAACTAAGCAAGATGTAACTGAGTATAATAACGAAACAAAAAATGTTTTAACTGTTTACTTAGAAGACTCGGAAGAAAAAGTTAGGGTATATGATGAGCTGTTGGTCAAAATTGCATTATTTGTAAATATCCTGAACGAAAAAAGATTTGCATTCAAGTCCATTGTTATTAACGGGTCGCAAGGTTTTTATTTTCAATTAAGCAACGGACAGCGGCTTCGCCTGACAGATTTGTCGTCAGGCGAACAGCAAGAAGTCGTTCTTTTGTATGAGCTGTTGTTTAAAACAAATTCCAATACGTTGATTTTAATAGATGAGCCTGAAATTTCTTTACATGTTGAGTGGCAAAAACCTTTTCTTGGAGATTTACAAAAGATAGCCAAAGTAAAACAGATTTCTTTTTTGATTTCAACGCATGCACCCAGCATCATCAATGACAAATGGAATTTAACAAAAGATTTATTTGAACTTGCTAATGCCAATTAACCAAATGGAAAAAGATAGAAGTTTAAGAGGAAATGTTGTTTCCGTTGACAAAATTAATGAAATTCGTTTATCGTTGAGAAGTAAAACCGGCTGTGAAGTCGTTTGGGTATTGGTTGAAGGAGAAGACGATTGTAAAATTTATTCCAAGTTCTTTGCGGAAAATGTTACGAGAGTAGAGTTTGTTAATGGCGGAAAAGACCAGCTATTGATAGCTTTAGAAACGCTCACTCAAGAAACAAGGCAAGTAGTTGGTATTCGAGATGCAGACTTTTTGCATTTAGAAAGAAATTATCCTTCTGTTGCCAATCTATTTTTTACGGATTGTCATGATATAGAAATGACAATGGTATATAGTGATGCCGCTTTTAAAAACATCCTCTATGAATATTCTTTACAGCAGGAAGGGGATGAAATCAAGCAAAACATACTGACAGAAGCCTCTTTTGTTGGGTATATAAGGTACTACAATGAGTTAAATACTTGCTCAATTAACTTTAAAGGTATTGGCTATAATGTTGATTTTGAAGATAATACCCATCATATAACGCTGGATAGGAGTTGCCTTATTCAAGAATTAAATCAACGTTCTCCGGATAAAAAAATAACAATTGACGAAAATACTATCAATCAATTTGCCCAATCAAAAAATATACAAAACAGTTACCAACTAGTTAACGGTCATGATTTTATAAAAATATTGATGTTGCGGATAAAAAAGACAAAGAACAACCTGAATGTAAAAGCTGATAATGTGGCTATATCTTTGCGAAACAGCTATCAGATAGCTCATTTTAGGGAAACCGAGCTATACTCCCAGCTACTTGATTGGCAACGGCAAAATGGATTTACTATTTTGAAAGCTGTGGCATGATGCTATTCCATGCGCGCTCTTCCGGCAAAACGAACTTTCCTCTGTAAAAATTTTTTTCATTCTCACGCGCTTGGAAAATTTTGGCTTTTCATCTAACTTTGCGCCTGAAATAATTAAAAAAATAAAAATGATGGGCAATAAAAAAAACGCGGAGGATTTCGGAGTGCAAGCAACCAGCTCAACATTGCCCGTTAATTCGTTGGCGCGGAATTATCTGCCGGCTGATTATGTGGATATGTTCGGTGCAGAGGTGCACGACGATGAGCGTTTGACGCCGGATAATTTGCTAATTGCGGTTTGGACTGATTTTCCGAAATGGGTACAAATGCTGTTTAAGTTGAGGGATTGGTTAGTGAAGCCGTTCGGGTTGAAAACCAATGCCAATGGAAAAGATTTCAGGCACAAGCTCGCAGAAGCCATTCGCAGCGGCGGGCGGGTTCAGCTAATGAACGTTCTTGCCAAATCTGCCAACGAAACCGTTGTGCAGCTCGCCGATACGCATCTAACAGCCGAAATGTCCGTTCATACCGAAAAATCAAACGGGAACCAAACGAAAATAAATTTTATTACAATCGTTCATTTTCATAACGTTTTAGGAAAAATTTACTTTTTTTTCGCTCAACCGTTTCATAAAATTATAGTCAAAGCAGCGATGAAGCAAAGCATAAAAAAGCTGTTGGAAAATAGGGATAGATGAGCGGTAAAGAAAATGCAGCTGCCGAGAATTTCTCGTCCCCTGCGTTTTCAAAAAATTGTCATATTGAAAAAAAGTAATATCTTTGCACCTCAAAAATTTAGGAAAAAATGTCTGAAATAAACAAGAGAACAGGAACATTTGCAGTCAAAGCAGGACTTGCAGAAATGTTGAAAGGCGGGGTTATCATGGATGTAGTCGATCCCGCGCAGGCGAAAATCGCCGAAGAAGCGGGAGCCGTAGCAGTGATGGCGCTGGAACGGGTGCCTTCGGATATTCGCGCACAGGGCGGAGTGGCGCGCATGTCGGATCCGGAAATGATTATCGGGATTCAGCAGGCCGTAACCATCCCCGTCATGGCAAAAGCGCGGATAGGTCACATCGTTGAGGCGCGGGTACTCGAAGCGTTGGAAATAGATTTCATCGACGAGAGCGAGGTGCTGACGCCGGCAGACGAGGCGTATCACATTTTGAAATCCGATTTCGCCGTGCCGTTTGTATGCGGCGCGCGCAACCTTGGCGAAGCGTTACGCCGTATCGGCGAAGGCGCGGCGATGATACGAACCAAAGGCGAAGCCGGCACCGGCGATATAGTCGAAGCAGTACGCCACATCCGCCGGGTGAACGAAGATATCCAGCGTGTTGTGAGCGCATCCCCGATGGAGCTGATGACAATAGCCAAAGAGCTTGGCGCTCCTTACGAATTGATATTGCAGGTGAAGGAGCTGGGACGGTTGCCCGTAGTCAATTTTGCTGCCGGAGGAATCGCAACGCCTGCCGACGCCGCTCTGATGATGGAGCTTGGCTGCGATGGAGTATTCGTCGGGTCGGGCATATTCAAGTCCGACAATCCCGCCAAGCGCGCCAAAGCCATTGTCGAAGCCGTAGCCCACTATAAAGACGCCAAGCTGATAGCCGAAGTATCAAAAGGATTGGGCGAAGCCATGCGCGGTCAAAGCGTTGCCCGGATGGAAGAAAAAGACAAAATAGCCGATCGCGGCTGGTAAACCATGAAAATCGGAATATTAGCATTACAGGGCGCAGTCAGAGAGCATCGCAATCTGTTGCGCCGTTTGCGCGTGGAAACGGTTGATGTGCTAAACCCCGACGACTTGACCGGAATTGACGGACTGATACTGCCCGGAGGCGAAAGTACTACCGTCGGAAAGTTGCTGGTACGCTACAACTTACTGGAGCCGATTGCCGAATCGGGACGCAGAGGTCTGCCGATTTTTGGCGTTTGTACCGGCTTAATACTCCTCTCGAAGCACATCAACAACAGCGAGCAGCATCGCCTTGGGCTGATGGATACGTGGGTGGTACGTAACGCTTTCGGACGACAGCCGGCAAGCTTCGAAGCCGATATGGTTATTCCCGCAATAGATTCCAAACCTTTCCACGCTGTATTTATCCGTGCGCCGTATATCGAAAAGGTCGGCGACAGCGTCAAAATTTTACTTACCTATCAGGAAAAAATCCTCTTTGCCGAACAGGGTAATATCCTCGCCGCCGCATTTCATCCGGAGCTGACGGACGATACGCGCATTCATGAATATTTTTTGCGTAAAATCCGGAACAGCTTGTCGTAGCATCTAATCATCCCCATCCGCAAAACTCCGGCGCGTTTTTCTGTCAAGGCATAGCGAAGCGCCAGCATGTGTGCCGATTAGAGGATATCAACGCGACGCTGTTTCTTTTGGCAATGTTTTTTTTTATAGCTTCATTGACGATTTTTCGGGCAAATGGCTCTTTGCCTTCGGGAGGATATTTTTCCAAACAAATGATTGTTTTCAAAAAGCAGCTCGCTCTTTCCTCTGTAAAAAAACTTTTTTCATCCGTACGCGCTTGGAAAATTTTGGTTTTTCATCTACTTTTGCGACAAAATTGAATAAGGAAAAATTAAGTAATATGAATAAAAGTGAAATCGTCATTTATCAAGCGCCAAACGGCGAAACGCAGTTGAAGGTGCGCTTGGAAGAAGAAACGGTGTGGCTGACACAAGCGCAGATGGTTCTTCTTTTTGAAAGAGATCAGTCCGTTATCTCTCGTCATATCAATAATATATTTAAAGAAAAAGAATTGGACGAAAAAAGCAATATGCATTTTTTGCATATTCCAAATTCAGATCGTCCCATTGCTTTATACAGTCTTGACGTCATCATTTCCGTCGGATATCGAGTAAAATCACAACGTGGCACTCAGTTTCGTATTTGGGCGAACCGGGTGCTGAAAGATTACATCGTCAAAGGCTACGCCGTCAACGAAAAGATGCAGATAGAGCAATACAACGATTTGAAGCAAACCATCAAGCTGTTGTCGCACGTCATACAGAACAAAGACATTTCGCTGACCGCCGACGAAGCTACCGGACTGTTGCAGGTAATCACCGATTACACGTATGCGCTGGACACGCTGGACAAATACGATTATCAGCAACTCGCGGTGGAAGAAACCACCGAATCCAACGCCTTTCACGCCACTTACGACAGCGCTATGGAGGCGATCGCTCAACTGAAACAGAAGTTCGGCGGCAGTTCGCTCTTTGCGCACGAAAAAGACGAGTCGTTCAAAAGTTCCATTGCCACGATTTACCAAACTTTCGACGGAAACGACCTTTATCCGAGCGTTGAAGAAAAGGCGGCGATGCTACTTTATCTTGTCACGAAAAATCACTCGTTTTCGGATGGTAACAAGCGTATTGCGGCATTTCTTTTCCTGTGGTTTTTACAGCAAAACGGCATTCTCTACCGTCCCGACCGCAGTCGATTGATAGAGAACAACACCCTCGTCGCCCTCACGCTGATGATTGCCGAAAGTCGAACCGAAGAAAAGGACGTTATGGTAAAAGTCGTCGTCAATCTGATAAATAAAAACAACTGAAAATA
>JAISLN010000209.1 GCA_031290835.1 Prevotellaceae bacterium | reverse complement strand
TCCGGCTGAGGGTAGCCCGCCGTGAAGTACACGGAGAGGATGTTTCGGCGCTTTGCGGCGAAAAGGGTATCAATTCTATTCATCATGCGGGGGAAATTTTGAATTTTAAATTTTGAATTTTGAATGGCGCGAAGCGCGGAAGAAATTTTGAATGGTGGTGGAAATCGCTATCCGGTAAAAGTAAATCTTCTCATCGCTTAGGATGCTCGTTGAGAATTTGCAGCATTGCTTCATTTGTCCGGCCGTTATCTGTCCACAGCTTATCCATATTGCGGTCAACTTTATTTTGGAAATAATTCGCCAATAAGCTCTTTATTTCAATCAATTCGTTGTTGTTTAACTCGTAGTTAAACATTTTAACAATTTCGGATTGCAGCTTTGTCATTCTGTTTTGTACCTGTGCCATAGCATCTTGTTTTGTGCAGATGTAGCATTTTATTTTCAAAACGCGCAAAAATCTTCTTGCTGTAGGCCCGCTATTTTTGCGCTTTCAGCTTGGTCAGCACCGGCGTCCGCGTTGTGCTCACCGCCTTATGCGGCTTGTCATTCTGCTGCTCGAAGATGACGATTTCGTTGGCGCCTTTTTTCAGCCAAGCTCCCGGTAGGTATAGCGTCTGCTGCGGACCTGCGCTCCAATATCTGCCGATATTCACGCCGTTCACAAATACGATACCCTTGCCCCAGTCTTCCATATTGAGGAACGTGTCGCCCGTTTCCGTCAGGTCGAACGTTCCGCTGTATATGGCAGGCTTGCCCGCCAGCGCCTTGGCGTGAGCATCCGTGCTATCAAGCACGCTTGCTGCCGGCAGCTTGTTCAGGTCGGGCGCCTTGTCCATGGGCAACCCGTACATTTCCCATCCGCCCTCAATAGCGCTATCGCCGATTTTCACGGGGCTGATGATTCCCTTCCGGTTGTGGATGATTTCGGAGCCGTAGTTTATCCGCCCCATGTTTTCCACAAGGATTTCCAGCGTGCCGTTGAAGGGTACATCTACCTCAAGGGTGTACTTGTTGAAATATCTGTTCAGCTCGCCTACCTTTTCCCCGTTTACATATACCAGCGCGTAGTCGCGCAAGCCCTCTACGGCAAGCGTTCCGCTGATGGGCTGATTGAAGTGTCGCTTGTAAAGCACGTAGCCGTAGCCCTGTCCGAGCTCCTCAAAAGTCATTGGCCTATCGCTTTCTGCCGTCGCCTTTCCATCTGCTGCGTGAAACAGTCCGGCAAGCTTATCCAGCCTGATGGAGGGGATTTCTATGACGGGTATCCTTGCCGGCGCTTCGGGAAGGGGATATTTCACGTACCTCTTTACTACGCTGCGGATGGAGTCGAATTTTGGCGTTGCCCAGCCCGCTTCGCTGATGGGCGCGTCGTAGTCGTAGCTGGTGAGGTCGGGCTGTATGCCGTGCTTTTCGTCGTAGTTGGCTCCGCCGGTGAAGCCGAAGTTTGTTCCGCCGTGCGCCATGTAGAAGTTGAACGATACGTCGTTGCGGAGGTACTTTTCCGTTTGCCGGGCAATGCCCGACGCCTTAACCTGCGGATGCGGCTCCAGCCAGTGGGCAAGCCATCCGGGGTAGAACTCGGCTACCATGTACGGACCTTGCCCGCCGTTGTAGCGGTTTACCACCTTTTTCAGGTTGTCAATGTTGCTTTCTCCGTTGGCAGTAGGCAGCGCACCCGGCACGGATCCGCCCTCAAACAGCCAGCTGCCGTCCGAAGTGAACGTTGGCACGTCGAAGCCGACATCTTTTAGCTGCTGCACAATTTTGGCGTTGTATGCTCGGTGCTCTTCCAGCGGAATGTCCTTGCGCTGCGATACGTAGGAGCCAAATTCGTTTTCGGCCTGCACCATGACAATCGGGCCTCCTTTGGTAACCTGCAGCTCGCCCACTTCACGGTACAGCCTGCTCATGTACAGCTTGGTGTACTTCAAAAATTGCTCGTTGTCCCGCCTCAGCTCCAACCCTTCTACGTTCTGTAGCCACCAAGGGTATCCGCCAAACTCCCACTCGGCGCAAACGTAAGGCCCCGGACGAAGTATCACCATCAACCCTTCCTCTCCGGCAATCTTTACGTATTCCGCAAGGTTTCTGTCGCCGCTGAAATCCCATTTTCCCGGTTCCGGCTCATGAAAATTCCAGAACACGTAAGTCGCCACAGCGTTTAGCCCCATCGCCTTCAGCATCTTCATGCGGTGGCGCCAGTA
Source organism: Prevotellaceae bacterium (assembly GCA_031290835.1). Classification (GTDB taxonomy): domain Bacteria; phylum Bacteroidota; class Bacteroidia; order Bacteroidales; family UBA932; genus JAITMY01. The sequence continues at coordinate 6,211 of JAISLN010000209.1, read as the reverse complement.
TTGGTGGGGGATGCGGGCATAGTGCATCTCGCCCGAAATAATCCGCGCAGGCTTGCCGTCATAGACGAATTGCCCGTTTTTAATCTCAAAGCTGTGTTGCCCGGCAGCCTGCACAAAAGCCGACAGGAAAAGCATCATCAGGAGAGGGAAAAAGATTTTTTTGCTCATGGACATTTTTTTTACTGTCTAAACACTTAGTTGAATATCCGGTTGTAAACTTCCGTAGCGGTCTGTACTACGCTGCCTTCGGGCTTATCATCGTAGGTTTTCTTTTCGCGCGTCCAAGCTTCCTCCATTGCGTAAAAATCTATCGGGGGAACGCTTTCGCCCTGCATTTCCTTGAGGATGTTGCCGAAGAACAGCTCCCAGCGCTTATAGTACAGGTCGGCCAGCAGCCCGCTCCACTCCCGATGCGAGTAGTCGTGCAGCCCGCCTTTTTCGGAGGCGTCTTTGTTTCCCCACACGGTTATCAGCGCGCGCGCGTTCCACTCGTACAGGTCGCGGTTTTCTTGCTTTTTCGACAGCGATTTGGCCTGCGCTATCCAGCTGCCCACCCTGAAATCTTTTTGCGTAGCCAGCAGCTTGTCCTGACAGCGGATAGCCAGCAGGAAGCTGTCCGCCAAAATCCGTAGCTGCGCCGTATCCTTTGCCTGATAGGCTGCGCCGATTTTTTGCGACAGCATGTTTCCTCTGTCCGCAATGCTTTGGCGCAGCACGTCCACCAGGTCATACTTGAAGTTGTTGCTATGGCCGAGCTTGTCCGCTACGGACAGCATTTTTTCGGCAGCCCGGCGGGTGTGGTCGGGATTGTAGTACAGGAGCGCCGACCCCCACGTGGATACTTTGCTTGGGAGAATGCCCGGACGCGCGCAGAGCAAAGATTCTACCGTGCCTTCGCCGGGGTACTCGACCGGACAGCTGTACGGATATTCGGCTAACAGCTGCCACGCTTCGCGCACAGCTTTGCCTACCGCTTCGTTGCAGTCGCCGTAGCGGGCTTTGGTGTACGAGGCCAGCCACTCTTCTTTCGTGAATTTTGTTTGCCGCCATGGGAGCTCGTACAGCAGCTCGAACATCACGGGGTTGTTTTCTATTCCTTCGGGGGTGGCGCCTACCCCCGAAAGCGTTTTCCCGTTGGCGTGTTCTTTTGCTTTGTAGAAGCCGTCTATAAGGCGATCCATTCGTCCGTGTAGCCCCACGCGCCCGCCAAAGTTGAGCAACATGCAGTACAGCCAGTCGTGCTTGCCGTAGCCCGCAGGTCGGTACCACTTTGAGTCGGGGTCGCCCCACTGCGGAAGCTTTTCGCTGTACAGGTCTAGCACGAGCAGGTCGTGCTCTTTCAGGTTTTCTATCATTGCCGGGCGCGGGTTGGCTTGCCACGCCTGCGCCACCCATACGCCGTTGGGGTTGGCTCGCTTCATAGCCGCCATGATAGCCTGTCCGGCAAAATTCAAATCTACGCCTTGGGAGCTGCCTCCCTCGTGAAACGGGTCTATGGCGTAGTACTTTGCTTTGCCGTACAGCTTTTCCATTTCCTCGTAGTACATGTCGGCAAATTTGTCAAAATTCGGATCGTCGGGCTTCAGGAAAGCCGGACGGTTGAAGGTGCACCACTTGCCCGGATCGGCTATGCTGTACCCCAACTTTTCCCCTATGTTGCGGGGCGCCATTCCAGCAAATCCGGGAAGCACAGGCTCTACGCCCAGCTCCCGCATACGGGATATGATTTTCTTTTGCAGCTGTTCTTGCTTCACGTACCATTCGTCGGGGTTGGGGCCTCCCCAGCCCTCGAGGTTGTTCATTTGCCACCACGCCATGTAAGCCGGACCGGATATGAAGCGGTTTATTTCGTCGGTGGAGTATCCCAGCCTTTTCAGCAGCTTGTACCACACCACCTCGTTTCCGGTTATGCTCAGGCAAAGGTTCACGCCGTGCAGCGCCATCCAGTCAATTTCTTTCTCCCAGCGCTCCCAGCCCCAGAAGGCCATGGAGTACGAGAATGTACAATAGTTGAGGTAGTAGCGCAGGAGTAGGTCGGTTTCCTGCCGGATTGTCTTGCCGGGGAGCGGCAGGTTGGCGGGCAAATCCTGCGTCGGGTTATTCCACGACAGGTGTACGCCGGCCACATACTTCAGGTACCAGCTAAACCCCGTGGCTTGGCTGACCGGATTGTTGCCCTTTATAACCAGCTTGCCTTTTTGGGGGATGATTTCAAAGAAATCTTTCCCGTCGGGAGAGGCGGCTGTTTCAACCGAGATATTTCGTGCGGCGCCGTTTGTGGCTCGCTGTATAAGACCGTCCACTCCGCTATTGTGCGCCTGCGCATGGCAAGCGGCAAGCAAGAGTAGGAGGGGGGCAAATTTTGCGGTTATTTTCATGTTTTTCATCGTTGATATTTGAAGTAATTGCGTTGTAGCGAGCAGGTCAGGTTTTCGGGCGGGCTAAAGCGGTAGCCCTTTTTACGGTGCAGCATGTTAGCCGGAGCGTTCATCATATATTCTCTATGGCGGTTGTCGGCAGCCAGCCTTGGTTGCCGTCGGCGGTTTTAATTTTTTCCCAGCTGCCGATGGTTTCCAGCCGCTCCACCTTTGTTCCCTCGTGCAGCACAAACAGGTCAACGCCGCCTGCGTCGGGGGAGGCTTTTACGGAGGTTACCGGGGCGTACACTATGGCTTCGAGGTGGCTGTTGAGGTGGCGTTTTTCGCGCATGGCAACAAAGGTGGCAACAATCGACATGCTCAGGCAGGCAACGGCTGTGGCAAACGCCACCTTTTTGCGGCGCGGCGTGCGGCCAAACAGCACTATGAGCGCCAGCATCAGCGTGGCGGCAAAAAGCGCAACGCCTACAACGCCCCACGTGTCAACGTCAAAAATGTTGCAGAACGATTGTATCCACGTTACGACAAAGAACTGCGGTATCGGCTCTATTTTGTCCACTATTTGGAGGTTGGCGAGCTCAAGGTTGTAGCGCACATCCTCGTCGTCGGGGGCGAGCCGGAGCGCGCGCTCGTAGTAGAGAATGGCTTTTGCTACTTCGCCCTGCTTGTAGAAAGCGTTTCCCGCGTTGTAGAACAGCGCCGAGCTGACCTTGCCGCTTTTTTCGAGCTGCAAGTAGGCTTCCGAAGCTTCGGCGTACTTGCCCTCGGCGTAGAGGGCGTTTGCCTTTTGCCACGCCGTGTCGGCCTGAGCGCAGGTAAGCAGCGGCAGCGTTGCTGCGCAAAATATAGCGATTAGTGTTTTGATTGTATTCATATATGTATTTTCATTTTAATAAATTAGCTGTGTGCATTATAAAAATCTTCTTTAAACGAATAGTAGCGGGCATTGATATTAAACCCGGTAATAACGTCAAGGTACAAAACCATATCGGGAGGTATTTTTTGTCGCTCTTAGCTTACCTCACCCTTTGCTCCAGCTTGCTGATAACGGTAACGGCGTCGCGGTAGAGCTGCGCCATTTCCTTGCGGCCGCTGCCCGGCGCGTATCGGGCAAATTCGCACTCGTCGATTACGCTAAGGAAAGTTTCGATGTACGGCTCCTCAATGCTGCGCTCGGCAAATGCTTCGCGTGCGCTTTCGCGCGAAAGCTCGGCTACGGGAATATTCAGCTTATCGCTCAGGTAGCCCCACATGGCGCGTAGCAGCTCGTCGTAGAAGCCTTGCGCGTTGCCCATTTTGAGCAGCTGCGCCGAATTTTTCAGGCGCTTTTTCGCCACCTTGTTAGCCTTTTTGTTGCGCATCAGCACTACGTTTCGGCTGTCTTTTCTATGCTTTTTCATCCAAGCGTACAGCGCAACGAATGCTGCCGCCAGCGCGGCGTACAGCAGGTAGAACACGGCGGAGCCAAAGAATTGCCTGTCTTGCTGCACAAGCGTTTCGCCGGTTTTGATAAAGCGAATATCTTTTCCCAAAAACTTTATGCCCTCCCTGCGCCCCTCCGACGAGGTGTAGGTTTGCTGCGATTTGGTATCTTTTTCCACCGATATGGCGTGCTCCTTGGTGTGCAGCGTAACGTACTTGCCGGTGGAGGGGTTGAAGTAGGAGAACTCAACGGGAGGGATGACGAACTCGCCTGCGCTGCGGGGGATGAGCGGTATTTCGAACTGCCGGTAGCCGGTGGCGCCCGCGTCCGAGTTCTTGATGGCGTCGGTAGTTTTGGTGTCGTAAGCATCAAAATCTACGGGCAAGTCCACCTTGGGTTGGTTTACCAGCTTCAGGTTGCCGTTGCCCGATATGCGGATGGTGAGCGTGGTGGCGTCGTTGGCCACCAGCTGCTTTTTAGACAGCGACGACTCGATTTTGAAGCTGCCCACCGCCCCCGAAAATGAGGCGGGCGCTCCGCCGGGCAGGTCTTTCACCTTTACCTTTACGGTTCTCGATTGCAGATGCTTGCGAATGTTTTGGTGGCCTCCGCTAAAAAAATCCTCAAGTATGTCGCGCGGTCTTGTGCGCACCTGTATTATTACGTCTATTTCGCTCGGCGAAAGGGTCAGCTCGCCCGACTGCTGCGGAAAGAGGAGCTGCTTCCACAGCAAGCCTGCGTCGTACACCACGCCGTTTACGTTTTCGCGGACAAAGTTGATTTCCTTCGGGATGTCCACGTCTTGGCTCCAGAAGCCGTTGTAGGTTGGCTTTTTTACGTTCTCAAAGCCGCGAATGGAGTTACCCCGCGTGTATATTTTTGTGGTGGCAACGATACATTCGCCGCGGTACACCTCTGTTTTGTTGAGCATTACCCCAAGGTAGAGCGAGCCGTTGCTGCCGACGGCGGCGGCAGCCGGTTTTTGTCCTCCAGCTTGCTGCTGCGCCGTGCGCGGCTCTTCGCCCTTGACGCACTCTATGGCAAAGGGTTGCGTTTGCGCCTCGTCGCTCCCCGACGTTACTTTTGCCGACCCAATGGTAAATTTCCCGTCCTTTTCGGCGTACAGCGTGTAGGTAAACGTGTAGATTAGTCTTTGGATAACTTTTCCGTAGGCAATATGCACATCATAGCTGCTTTCCTTCATCGGCCCTGCGGCTACAACAAAACCCTCCATGCTTGGCGCTATGAAGTTCTTCACTTCGCCGGTGGCTACAAACGTTACGCGAAACATTTCGCCAACCGTAACCACGCGCGGCGCCTGTATCTCCAGCTGTAAGTTTTGCGCCTGAATGTGCGCCGTGCAGAGCATGGCAACCAGCGCGGTGAGCATCGCCTTAAAACCGATAGCAATTTTGTTGAGCATAGTGTGTGTCTAAATGTAAATAATTAATGCGGTATAATTTTGAGAGCTAACGCCCTCCTCAAAATATGAAAGCTCAAAGAACGGAACATTTCATGCAGGAGAGCATCGCTCATTTCTCAATGAAGATTGAGGAGATAGCTTTAGCTATTTTCGTTTTGGATGTTCTCCCAGCTGCCGCTTCAATTCTTCAATTATTTTATTTTGTTCTTCGAGTGCTTTATCTTTTTCTTCGAGCGCTTTATCTTTTTCTTTGATTACTTGTTTATGCTCTTTAATTTCCTGCCTTTGCTTGGCAATAAGCCGCTCTCTATCTTGAAAATCTTTCAAAAAATCGTCTTCCATTTCCATTTCTATCCTGATTTTTTCGCTTTCGGAAGCCATACGAAGGCGACGAATTATGGGGCGATACTCCTCCGGGAAATCATCTTCGTTAACGTTCATAAAGTGGTGATCTTTGGTGCGGTTTTTTGGGTCAAAAACGCTCAGCAGCTTTTCGAGATCGTCGCGGCGGCGCTGCTTGAGCTGATCTATCTGCACAATCCACGACCGGTGATGGAGCCCCTCGATAAATTCGTTTGCACCGTACAAAGCTTCATTTGTCGTGCGGTCTTTTACCGTATTGTCCACCTGTATGACCGGATGGTCGGGCATGCCGATGTCGTACCCTAACAGGAAAATACAGTATATCTGACGGGCTTTTTTCTTATCGCCGGCTTCGTAGGTGTTGCTCGCATCTTGGTAGTGCAACCCCAAGTAGCGCCGAAAACGCATGATGTCCGACGAGAACTTGGCTTTTTGCAGCTCTATCAAAACCGTTTTAAACCTGCCGTTGGGGAGCGATATTTTGGCGGAAAAATCAAACCGGCACACGGTAAGAAAATATTCTTCCTCCTCTTGCTCGTCCCGTACCTCGTCCTGTTTGTCCTGTGCCGACGACTTGGGAACACGTACCGTGCGCTCCTGTGCGGCAAAAGCCAGCTCCACAAC
>JAISLN010000208.1 GCA_031290835.1 Prevotellaceae bacterium | reverse complement strand
ATGATTAGAAAACGATACTTGTCGGTAAACTCTACGTTCGCCTCCTGGCGCATCAGCTTAACCTGCTCTACGACGATATCCTGTGCCGCTTTTTCTTTAAATAGAACAAAGTCCAAAATAGCGATAACGTACACGCCGGCGATATCATAATTTGGCAGTGCTGCTTTTTCGCCTGCTGCGTTGGTGGCGGTTGTTTTGCCCTTCGGAGCTTGGTAAATGACCGAGTAGCTGGCATACAGCAGCATCCTTTCCTCAAAGTGGTACTGCTTTGATACTTGCATCTCTACGATGTACCGCTTTCCGCTCGCGGTTGTTACGTAAATATCGTAAATCGCCTTCCGGTTTTCTTTTACAATGCCCAGCTGCTCTAACGGTAGATACTTTATGTCTGCAATTTCTTCGGGCAGCACCCCTAATGCGTTTAAAAATCCCATCAGGAGCAGCTTGTTCCCGAATATCTTCTTGAACCCAAAGTCGGTCTTCGGATTCATAAAAACTTCCGGTACAGAATTTTTAGCCTTTTCTCCTTTACTTTCCTTTTTTGCCATTAGCCTTGAAGCATCTTAAAGATAGCCATTATTTTCAAAAATGTAAAAGTAGCAAAAAAATGAGCTGCTTTTTGTAGCGCTTCAAAAAAGAATTTCCTACGTTTTTAGAAGCGTAATCCAAAGGTTACCATAAGGTTATTTTGGAGAATATCGTACGATATTTCCGCTGATTGTACTTCCCTTGAATTGTACATGTAGCTTTTGTCCTGCTGTACGGCAAGCGAGTAGGCAAAATCAATGAAGAACATGCTTGAGCGGTAGCCTGCACCCAGCGAGTAAAAGTTGACGGTGCTGTTCTTGCCGATGCTGCTCTTGTAGGGGTTGCCGTAGGTTGCAAAGCCTGCTCTCACAGCAACATTGTCGTAGCCAAGCTCTGCACCAAAGCGAAGATTTGCCGTATTGCGGTAGCCATTTTCAATATTCTGATTTTCGACAAAAAAATCATACCCATCGTCGCCACTCCGCAGCTTCATTTGGGAGTAATCCACATGCTCGAAGTCGGCGCTGACGATGCCTCGCCATTTCGAGCTTTGATCGCCAAAAGTATAGGCAACGCCACCCATGAGCTTGAACGGGGCTTGAAGGCTGTAGTTGTAAAGCCCATTCGAAAAATTTTGAGGAGCCGGTTTGCCATCCAAAAACGAAGAGCTGATGAGCGCGTCATACCTATCGGACATGGCGAGAAAGGTGGGCGTGTGAACAGCAAGCCCCAGCCGCAAGCCCTCCAAAAAATCTGCGTTGGCAAAGGGGCGTGCAATGACGCCTGCCTTAAAGTTGTAGCCCATGCCCGATATGCGATACTCTCTTTTGTAGGTAAAGCCTTCAAATAGTGAGCTGTTGCCTGACATACCCTCGTCAATGTCCGTTAAATTTTGAGAATAAGACATGCTTTGTATTCCCATAGTTACACCAAAGTAAAGTATATGCTCAATATTTCCGCCAAGGCTGACATCAAACTCTCCAATGCTGCCCCACGCTTCGGAGGAGCGGCGACCTACGGTTTGGTCATTATCTTTAAGGTTGGAAAACCAGCGGTTAAGCGTCGTATCGAATGTTATCAGGTCTGTCATGTAGGCCAATTCTGCTTCTATGTCGTCACGGTTTGGATCATTATTTGCAGCCAACGCAAAGTAGTCCATGTAGGTATCTCCTTTCGCTATAGGATTTCCTCGCACCATAATTCGCTCCGAAAAGTTGCTGTGCTTGTTGTACGAAGCCCCTATATTGAAGTTCACCAGCCCGCCGTCTCCGGTGTTGATGACGCCTACTCCTCCAACATTGGAGAGCCCCATCGTGTAGCGGCTGTCCGTAGCTTTGTTGCCCATGTAGAGCGAGGATACGTTGGTAACGTTCAGGTTGGGGGTAAAGGAAAGTTCTCCCGAGCGGTACACGCCGATACCCGCCGGATTGTACGCCAGCGTGGTGAGGTCTCCGCCCAACGCCGCAAACGCGCCGCCCATAGCGCTAAAGCGAGCTGTGCCCAAAGGATAGCTGCGCGAAAAGCGCAAGGCATCCACATCATCTTGGGCGTAGCCCAAAAGCGCAAGGCAAACGCTTGCCATCGACAAAAAAACATACCTTTTCATAAATATGATAATAAATTAGGGATTACATCTTGCTTACCTCTACCTGCCGGAGCTTCTGCGTCCGCTGCTTCGGCTACTGCCGCCGCTATAGCTGCCCCCGCTGCTCCCCGAGCTCGAGCTTGAGCCGGAGCTGTAGCTGCTCCTTGAACTTGAGCTTGTGCTTGATCCGGAACTTGAGCTGGAAGTGCCCGAATAGGTGCTCCTCGTGCTTGAGCCGGAGTAGCTGCTGCTGTTTTGAGAAGAAGAGCTTGATGACGGGAAAGACTGGTATGACCGTCCGCTGTTGGAGTAGGTGGTGCGGTTGCTCGTGCTGCTGGCCCCCGGCTGTGCCGTGTACGAACGACCATTGTCGCCTTGCGTGCGCTGCGTGTACGTTCCCGAGGGAACAGTCAAGCGGCGGCTGTACGTACCGGAGCTGTTGCGGCTATTGGTGTAGCCTGTACCCCTGCCCGTGCCCGACATGTTGCTACCCCTGTGCGTTCCCCGCACCTCTGCCGTGTGATGTCCACCCCAGTAGTGCCACGGATGGTAGTAGTGATGATGATGGTAATACGGGTAGCTCCAGCCGTAGTAGTAGTAAGGGTAGCCCCAATCCCATGCGTAGTAGGGGTATCTCCAGCCTATTCCCCATCCCCAGCGGCCGCCCCACGTGCCGTAAACGCCTGCGTAGGGGTAACTCCACCACGGGTCGTACCAGTAGGGGTCGCGGGTATAAATAATGTAGGTGGGGTCGTCGTAGCGCAGGCGTGCGGCGTAGCTGTCTTCTTCGCGCTCCTCTGCGCTTGCGTTGTAGTCATTTTTACGGGTTATTTCGTAAATTTTGCTGTTCGGACGGCTTCCCAACGAATCAACATCGCCCCAGCTTTCGGTGTATGCGTCCTCTTCTTGCTGCCGTTGCTCTTCGTTACCGCGCTTTAGCCCAAAAACGCTTGTTTCGTTTGCCCGACGTTCAGCCTGCTGCCTGTCCAGCTCTTTTTGTCGCTTGGGGTTGAAGTACAGGTCGTCGTAAGCGGTTGCGCTGCCAAAGAACAGGCAACATGCGGCAAGGCTGAAAAAAATATGCAGTTTGTGTGCCATGACTAAATCGTTAATTAAATTGATAAACAAAATATATTCAAAAACGGCTATGGAGTGAAGCCTCTACCAATTCTTTTTTGCAGTATTCGTTTAAATTGTTACCTTTGCGGGCTATGAAGCCGCTGCCAAGCGAATACCGTAACGGCCGCTATTTGGCAAATATACGAAAAGAAACGCTTCGGAAAGCAACAATGTATTAAAAAATAAAAATGGCAAAAGAAGTTACCAATAGAGCAGAAAACTATGCGCAGTGGTACAACGATTTAGTAGTTAAGGCGGGGCTGGCCGAAAGCTCGGCAGTGCGGGGCTGTATGGTTATTAAACCTTACGGGTATGCCATTTGGGAGAAAATTCAGGCAACGCTGGATAAAATGTTCAAGGATACGGGGCATGTGAACGCCTACTTTCCGCTGTTCATTCCAAAATCATTTTTGAGCAGGGAAGCCGAGCACGTTGAGGGATTTGCCAAAGAGTGCGCCGTAGTTACGCACCACCGCCTGATGAATTCGCCCGACGGCAAAGGCGTGGTGGTCGATCCCGAAGCCAAGCTGGAGGAAGAGCTCATTGTGCGCCCCACCTCCGAAACCATTATCTGGAACACCTACAAAGGCTGGATACAGTCGTACCGCGACCTGCCGGTTTTGGTCAACCAATGGGCAAACGTGGTGCGCTGGGAGATGCGCACGCGCTTGTTCCTGCGCACCTCCGAATTTTTGTGGCAGGAGGGGCACACCGCGCACGCCACGCGCGAGGAGGCGGTTGAAGAAACCGAAAAAATGGTAAACGTGTACGCCCGGTTTGCCGAAACATTCTTGGCGCTGCCCGTGCTGGTGGGCAAAAAAACGGCGAGCGAGCGCTTTGCCGGCGCCGAAGACACCTACTGCATAGAAGCCCTGATGCAGGACGGGAAAGCGCTACAGGCGGGTACGTCGCACTTTTTGGGGCAAAATTTTGCCAAAGCATTTGATGTTCAGTATGTTAGCAAGGAAGGCAAGCAGGAGTACGTGTGGGCAACCTCGTGGGGCGTTTCTACCCGCCTGATGGGGGCTATCATCATGGCGCACAGCGACAACAATGGGCTGGTGCTGCCGCCCAAGCTGGCGCCGCTACAGGTGGTCATCGTGCCCATCTACAAAGGCGCCGACGAGCTGGAGGCTATCTCCGCAAAGGCCAACGAAATTAAGCGGCAGCTGGAGGCGCTGGGCGTTACGGTGAAGTACGACGACAGCGACAACGTGCGGTCGGGGTTCAAGTTTGCCGAGTACGAGCTAAAGGGCGTGCCGGTGCGCCTTGCCATTGGGCCTCGCGACATGCAAAACGGCACGGTGGAGGTGGCGCGCCGCGACACGCTGCAAAAACAGCTGCTGCCGCAAGAAAATATTGCAGCGCACGTGGCAGTTTTGCTCAACGATATTCAGGAAAATATTTACGCAAAGGCAAAGACTTTCCGCGCCGAAAATACCTTTGAGGTAAGCACCTACGACGAATTTAAGGAGCAAATAGAAAAGGGCGGATTTATCCTTGCCCACTGGGACGGCACGCCCGAAACCGAGGCAAAGGTAAAGGAGGAAACGAAGGCCACCATCCGCTGCATTCCCCGCGACGGGAAGCCGGAAGCCGGACGCTGCATGGTTACCGGAAAACCGTCGGCGCAAAAAGTAGTGTTTGCAAGGTCGTATTGAGAAATTTTGAATTTTGAATTTTGAATTTTGAATTGCGCGACGCGCGACCGAGACCTGAAAATCAGAACCTGAAACCATCTTAATTTTTTTGAGTTGTGAAGCTGAAAGTTGAAATAGCTCTTGCGGTGTGCTGCGCGCTTATGCTGACGCAGTGCGCCGCGTTTCGCCAAAGCGAGCTGCAAAGCTGGAAAAAATCCAAGGAAAGCTGGAACTCCTCGTACAGCGGTCAAGTGAGGCAAGACGAGAGCGGCGCTCCGCTACGCGAGGGCAGGCAACCCGCCCCTCCCGCGAAAAAGCCTGCCGGACAAAAGCAACCGCAAAAAAATAAAAGTAAAAAAGAGGCGACGACAGCTACCGCACAGCAACAGCCGCCACAACCGCAGCCCTCCGAGGCGTTGCCGGGCGGGATAATTTCCGAAGAGATGTGGGACGAGCTGTTTCCCAACCGGCTGGGGCGACAGGCGGGCAGCAACAGGAGCGACTTCTACTCTTTTGGGGCATTTATGGAAGCCTGCAAGCATTTTCCGCGCTTCTTGCACGAAGGCGACGAAGCGCAGCGCCGCCGGGAGCTGGCAGCATTTTTGGCGCACCTTGCGCAGGAAACGGGCGGATTTCGTTACTTGGAGCAAATTACCGTTACGCGCAGCTACTCGGTTGCCAACAAAGACTACCCGCCTGTGGACGGCAAGGAGTACCACGGCCGCGGCCCCATGCAGCTGAGCTACAACTACAACTACGGGCAGTTTAGCAACGCCTACTTTGGCGACAAAAACGTGCTGCTCAACAACCCCGAGCTGCTGGTAACCGACAGCGTGGTTTCCTTTGGCTCGGCAATCTGGTTTTGGATGACCGGGCAACCGCCCAAGCCCTCGTGCCACGACGTGATGACGGGCGGCTGGGAGCCGGGCGACATGGACGTTGAGGCCAACCGGCTACCGGGATTTGGGCTTACGCTCAACATTATCAACGCCTCGCAGTGCGGCAAGGAGTCGGAGCACGCGCAAAAACGCTACGATCTCTACGACAAGTACTGCAAATATTTCGGCACAACAAAAGGCGACAGCTGCGAGTGCACCAAGCAAGTACCCTACGGCAAAAAGTGGCTCTAATGCTTTGGCAGTAGAGCTGTAAGTATAATTTAACTACAATTACGCATGGAAACCGATAGCGAAAACGACCCTTTACGGGACAACATTTTGCAAACACTGAGAGGTAAGGCGCTTGAAAAGCAGCGCATTTACGACAATACGTTTGAGATTTTTCAGCTGGTGAAGGAGGTGCTGCACGAGCTCGCCAACGAAATGAACGAAGAGCTGCAGGGGCTGGACAAGCGCGTGAAGCTGGAGTACCGCGACCGAGGTCAGTACGAAGCCGAAATCAGGGTTGCCGGAGATATACTGGTGTTCAGCATGCACTCCAACATTTTTCAGTTCGACCGCAGCCACATCATCTGGAAAACGCCGTACGCCCGGCAAAACGAAATGAACACCTACTGCGGCATGATAAACATCTACAACTTTCTCACCGATTCGTTCCGCCTCAACCGCTTGGACGATTTAGGCTACCTTGTGGGGCGCATTTTTATCAACAAAGACAGCCACTACTTTGTGGAGGGCAAGCGGCAAATGAGTTTCACCTGCCACAACTTCGGGAGCAAGGCCATTGACAAAAACAGCGTGCGGCAAATTGCCGAAACCGCCATCCAGTATTCGCTGAACTTTGACCTGCTGGTGCCGCCATACGACGCCACAAAGATTGTGAGCGTAGCGCAAATCAACAACAAAATAGAGGATTCCAAAATACAAACGGGCAAGCGGCTGGGATTTCAGTTCAACTCCGACGACGTTGTAGGCAAGGACGTCCACGTAAGCCATGCGGGTTGAAGCGG
>JAISLN010000207.1 GCA_031290835.1 Prevotellaceae bacterium | reverse complement strand
GTAGGGGCAAAAAATTTTTTGCCCTAACTGTGTGTGTGTGTGTGTGTGTGTGTGTGTGTGTGTGTGTGTGTGTGTGTGTGTGTGTGTGTGTGTGTGTGTGTGTGTGTGTGTGTGTGTGTGTGCTGTTAATCAGGGGGCGCCCAAACGGCGCTCCTACATGGTCAACCCTGCTTAAGGCGCAGGGCGGCATTTTGGGGGTAAAAAAAGGGGGCTGTAAGCTATTGCCCATACTAAAATAAAATGAAAGGTGTTTTTTTACAACGGCAAAGGTAGCTCTAAATTTTGGATTGTGCGCACTTTTTTGGAATAATATTTATCAACATTTCTTTGGATAACCGGGGCGAAAGGTAGGCTTGTAGCGGCCTGCGTCAGCTTTTTTTGCTATTCTGTTTTTGTCCTCTCCAGAAAGAATGAGCGCTGAAAAATGAGCAGGTAAAAAACGCTACAGGTGATGGCGGTATCGGCCATGTTGAAGATGGGCCGAAAGAACACAAAGCGCTCGCCTGCGTTGAACGGAAACCACGAGGGATAGGTGGTTTGAATGACGGGAAAGTAAAACATATCTACCACTTTTCCAAACCCCAGCATTGCGTAGCCGCCCTCCGGCGGAAGGAGCTGCGCCACCTGCGTATAGGTTGAGGCGCTGAAAAGCACGCCGTAAAAGAGGCAGTCGATGAGGTTGCCCAACGCCCCCGCGCACAGCACCGACAGCCCCAGCACCAGCCCTGTAGCCGCCTTGCGGTGAATTTGCTTCCACGTAAACCACACGAGAACGCCGATAAATACCACCCGAAACAGCGTGAGGAGCAGCTTGCCGGCGTTGCCGAAGAACCCAAGCTCAATCCCAAACGCCATGCCGGGATTTTCGGTGAAGCGGATGAAGGCTCTGTTGCCAATGATGCTGATGGAATCGTCCAGCGTCATGTGGGTTTTTATCCAAATCTTAAGCGCTTGGTCGGCAGCTAAGATAAGCAGCGCTATCAGCAGGGACTTTTTTAGAAGGCTCATTTTACGTTTGTCGGGGTTTGTGTATTTTTTATTTTCATTGGCTTACCTTCTTACTTTTGCCTCCATGCTTAGCGTTGCGTGCGGCACTGCGCGTAGCCTATCGGCGGGTATCAGCTTGCCGGTTTCGCGGCAAACTCCGTAGGTTTTGTTTTCGATGCGCACCAGCGCCGCTTCGAGGTGCTGTATGAACTTTTGCTGCCGCTCGGCCAGCTTGCTCGACTCCTCTTTGGAGAGGGTTGACGCGCCTTCCTCCAGCACCTTGAAGGTGGGCGAGGTGTCGGTTGTGTCGTTGCTGTTGCTTTGCATGATGGATTCGCGCAGCGTTTCGTAATCCCTGCGAGCCTTGTTCAGCTTTTCTAAAATAAGCTCCTTAAATTCGGCAAGCTCTTCGTCCGAGTAGCGCGTTTTCTCTTTTGTTTCTTTTGTTCCCTTTGTTTTCATATTGGCCTCTCCTTTTTTTTTAAAGTCCGCTAAGATAATAAATATTTACACAAGCGCAAAAATTCGCTGCATATTAACCCAATTTTTTCACTTTTCCACCGTCAGCCGAATGTTCACGGTATAATCGTCGATTTCTACGGCGGTGGCGTCGCTCAGGTTTTCGGCAAGCGCGAGCGACGTTGCCAGCACCTGTCCCTTTATGTAGTCAGCAAAGGCGGTTACGGCGGTTTCTATTTCGCTGCGCTTTTCGAGCTGCACGGCAATGCGGTCTGTAACCTCAAAGCCGCTATCCTTGCGCAGGTTTTGAATACGGTTTACCAGCTCCCGCGCAATGCCCTCCTGCCGCAGCTCTTCGGTTACGGTAACGTCGAGCGCCAGCGTCAGCGCACCCTCCGTGAGGCATTCGTAGCCGGGGATGCTTTCGGTGATGATCTCCACATCCTGCGGCGCGAGCGCAATTTTTTCGCCGGAGGCCAGCGCTACCTCTGCCTTTCCGCTGCGCTCCAGCGCGGCAACATCGCTGTTTGTCCACGCCTGTATTTGCGCGGCAACCTCCTTCATGCTTTTGCCGCACTTGGCGCCCAAGGTTTTAAAGTTAGCTTTGGCGCGCTTGGTTACCACCTCCATTTCTACCTGCAAATCCTTTACGTTGGTTTCGGCGCGTACAATATCCTTTATTTGCGGCGTGAGCAGCTTCTCCACTTCGGGGTTGGCCATTGCCAGCACAGCGCGTCGTAGCGGCTGCCTCACCCGGATGTTTACCTTTCGGCGCAGCGCCAGTATCATGGAGGTTGCCTGCTGCGCCAGCTGCATTTTTTTCTCCAGCTCGCCGTCAATCAGCGAGGCGCTCCACGCCGGGAAGTCGGCAAGGTGCACCGAGGCGGCGGGCTGCGCAGCGGCGCTGTGGAGGTCGCAAAAAATTTTGTCGGTGATGAAGGGCGCAATGGGCGACGCCAGCAGCACCGCCGTGCGGAGGCATTCGCGCAGCGTTTGGTAGGCCGCCAGCTTGTCCTGCGTCATGCTTCCGCCCCAAAAACGCTTGCGGTTGAGGCGCACGTACCAGTTGCTGAGGTTGTCGCACACAAACGCTTGAATAAGCCGCCCCGCTTGGGTTGGCTCGTAGGCTTCGTAGGCGCTTTCGACCTCCTTTACCAGCGTGTTGAGCAGCGAAATAATCCAGCGGTCAACTTCGGGTCGCTCGCTCACGGCTACCGGCTGTTCTTCGCCGGTAAAGCCGTCAACGTTGGCGTAGAGCGCAAAGAAGGAGTAGGTGTTGTAGAGCGTTCCGAAGAATTTGCGGCGCACTTCGTCTATTCCGTCAAGGTCAAACTTGAGGTTGTCCCAGGGCTGCGAGTTGGTAATCATGTACCAGCGCAGGGCGTCGGCGCCAAAGTCTTCCATCACCTTAAAAGGCTCTACGGCGTTGCCCAGCCGCTTGCTCATCTTGTTGCCGTTTTTGTCGAGCACTAGGCCGTTCGACACCACGTTTTTGAACGCAACGCTGTCGGCAACCATCACGGCAATGGCGTGGAGGGTGAAAAACCATCCGCGCGTTTGGTCAACGCCCTCGGCAATGAAGTCGGCTACTTTCTTTTCATCTTTTCCCTCAAACGGGTAGTGATCTTGGGCAAAGGGCATTGCCCCCGAGTCAAACCACACATCTATCAAATCCAGCTCGCGCCGCATGGGCTTTCCGCTATCGGACACGAGCACAATTTCGTCCACGTATGGGCGGTGCAGGTCTATCTTTTCGTAGTTTTCCTTTTCGTAGCGCGACGGCACAAAGCCTTTTTCCCGGTAGGGATTTTTGCTCATCACGCCGGCGGCAACGGCTTTTTCTACCTCTTCGTACAGCTCCGCCACCGAGCCGATGCACTTTTCCTCGCCGCCGTCTTCGCTGCGCCATATCGGCAGGGGAGTCCCCCAGTAGCGGCTGCGCGATAGGTTCCAGTCCTTCAGCTCCTCGAGCCACTTGCCAAATCGCCCCGTGCCGGTGCTTTCGGGCTTCCACCCGATAGTCCTATTGAGCTCCGCCATGCGCTCCTTGCAGGCGGTGGATTTGATAAACCAGCTGTCGAGCGGGTAGTAGAGCACGGGCTTGTCCGTGCGCCAGCAATGCGGGTAGCTGTGCACGTGCTTTTCTATCTTGAACGCCAGCCCCTGCTGCTTGAGCATTACGCAGAGGTCAACGTCCAGCGAGGGGTCGCTTTCGGAGAGGGCGGGGTCGTAGGCGTTTTTTACGAAGCGCCCGGCGTACTCGCCGTACAAATCTCGGTTGACGCACTCCTTTACAAACGCCTCGTCGAGCGCGTCCAGCGTGAAAAATTTGCCTGTTCTGTCCACCATTGGCTGCCTGAGGCCGTTTTTGTCCGTCAGCATGAGCGGCGGCACGCCGTGCTGACGCGCTACGCGGTCGTCGTCGGCGCCAAAGGTGGGCGCAATGTGCACGATGCCCATGCCGTCTTCGGTGGTTACAAAGTCGCCCGTAATGACGCGAAAAGCGCCGCTGCCGGGGTTGACCCAGGGGATGAGCTGCCGGTAGCGTATTCCCTCCAAATCGGCGCCTCGGCACGTGCCGAGAACCCTGTAGGGCGTTAGCTTGTCGCCCGCCTTGTAGCTTTCAAAGGGCAGCTCCGCCGCCTTAGCGTTGAAGTGCTTTTCCACCAAATCTTTTGCAAGGATAGCGATGATTTGCTCGCCGCTGTACGGGTTGCAGGTTTTCACCGCCGCGTACTCAATATCGGCGCCCACGCAGAGCGCGGTGTTGCTGGGCAGCGTCCACGGCGTGGTAGTCCACGCCAGAAAGTAGCAAGGCTCCTGTCCGTCCGGCAGGGCAAAGGGGAGGTCTTCGCGGCGTGCCTCCACCCCGAACATGGCAACGCAGGTAGTATCCTTCACGTCGCGGTAGCAGCCGGGCTGGTTGAGCTCGTGCGTGCTCAGGCCTGTGCCGGCGGCGGGAGAGTATGGCTGTATGGTGTAGCCCTTGTAGAGCAGCTTTTTTTCGTAGAGCTGCCGCAGCAGGTACCACAGCGTTTCTATGTAGCGGTTGTCGCAGGTAACGTAGGGGTTTGTCATGTCCACCCAGTAGCCCATTTGCTCGGTGAGGTTTTCCCACTCCTTGGTATATTTCATCACCTCCTTGCGGCAGGCGGCGTTGTAGCCGTCCACGCTTACCTTTTTGCCGATGTCCTCCTTGGTGATACCCAGCATTTTTTCCACGCCCAGCTCCACCGGCAGCCCGTGCGTATCCCATCCGGCTTTGCGGTTGACCAGAAAACCCTTGAGCGTTTTGTAGCGGCAAAAAATATCCTTTATGGCGCGCGCCATTACGTGGTGAATACCCGGCATTCCGTTTGCCGACGGCGGCCCTTCGTAGAACACAAAGGGAGCGCAGCCCCTGCGCAGCTCGAGCGATTGCGCAAAGGTACCCTCCGCCTTCCACTTAGCCAGCACTTCTCTGTTGGCCTGAGGTAAGTCTAAGCCCTTGTATTCCGGAAATTTTTTGCCCATAAAAAAGTAGTGTGATAGTAGCGGCAACTTTACGCAGGAGCGCACCAATCGGTGCATCCTACCCTTTGCCGTATTTTAAATTTTCCCGCAAAGGTACAAAAAGTTGCACAACAAAAAAGGTCGCCACCATTTTTTTGGCGGGATTGTTGACATATTTGTGGTTAATGTTGTTGTGGAGCGCAGCATCTTTTTATGCTACTTACGTACACCCTGTATCTACGCACAAAAGTGCGCAAGCCGACAGTGTGGGTTTACGCGCTTTATTTTTTTTGCCGCTCTTTTTCGTTAAACGCCCACAACCGTCACCGTTTTTCCGTTCACCGCTTCCTTCTTCATGTAGAGCTTATCGTCCCACCTAACCGTTGTTCGGCGGTCAAAAACCACCATCCAGCCCTCGCTGCAGCCGTGCAAGTCCATGTAGCGGGCGGTTTGCTCAAGGCCTTCCGTCAGATATTTTTTCCCGTGGCGCAGCTTCAGCTCTATCGGGTACTTCCGGTTTTCGTACGTCAGGCAGAGGTCGAGGCGGCCGGT
>JAISLN010000206.1 GCA_031290835.1 Prevotellaceae bacterium | reverse complement strand
AGAGCGGAAATTACGCCGTCAGGCGTTACATATCAATAGAAAATATGAAACCTCTACGAGGTTTATGGAAGGTGGATAATACCGTTTCTATGGATATGTATGCCCTGACGGGCAACGGTTGGCTGCAATTTTTTATCCATTACCCACCCGAAACGTTATGAGCCGTTGAGTAAATCATTTCCATTTATCAGGTCGCTTCAAAACAAAACCATCGGGAAGCGTTACCTTTTCCGGGAGCAAACATTCTTCATACAGCTTGCCATCGGCAAGCGTTTTTACGCCATTGCTCCACTTTTTAAGATTGGATGAGTGGCGATTTGGCGGAAAGCAAACAATAATTTTGTGCGCCGGGTCAAGCTCTTTTATTCGTTCTATGGGCGGTACAAGGTCACTGTCGGCAGACACAAGCAGGGTAACATCGCACCTTTTTTGGTAAGCATCGACGAGCATGGCAGCGGCAATGCGCACATCAGTTTCTTTTTCTTCAAAAGAGTGGTTTACCTTGTGACAAAACTTGCAGGTTATATTTTTGGTCAGGTATTTTCCAAGATGAAGGGTAAACCTACTGTTCAGCTTGTTGGCCTGAAAAAATGCGTCTTGACGTTTTGACTTTTGCAAGTCGGTAGGCTTGGCAGAAAAGTAGCATACCTCTACGAGCTGCTGATGGGGGCGCAAAAGCTTTTCGGCAAACTTAACCATATCCAGCCAGTAGTATTTGCGCCAGCCTTTCGATTTTAAGCCGTAGTAGAAGTTGAATCCATCTACGTAAACAATAACTTTTTGCATTTTGTGCTCCATATCGCTACATAAAAAACCCCTCTGCTATTGAGGGGTAAGCCTTAGTCTTTCCCAACTAAGGGGGGTATGTATCATTACTAATACGCTGCAAATATACTGCTTTTTTTCATTCCGGCAAGCAAAACTAAATTTACTATTCTAAAAAATGCAGTACTATGAAAAATATATGGCCACTCTTGGCGCTGTGGGCTGTTGGCTGCCGCCGGTCGCTACTTTAGCTTCTCAAAGTAGGGCAAGCGCTCCGGCGGAACGTTGAGCGTTACCGTTTTTCCTCCCTTGTAAACTTTACCGGTATCGTCTTTCCAGCGACCTTTGGGGAGGCTCACTGTCCGGGTATTCTCCCCGGCAAGTACGGGAGCAACCATATATTTTTCGCCCAGCATAAATTGATCTTTACACTCGGCAAATCCTTCGTTCGGGAAAGCATACTCCAGGTGGCGCACTATCGGCTCGCCCGTTTTTGCCGATTCCCTCGCGCAGGCTATAATGTAGGCGCCAAACTTTTTGTGCAGCAGCGCCATATTTCGGACGATGGCAAGGTTTTCTTTGCTCAATATCCGCCACGGGGCTACCGAAAACTGCATCATCGGCATCAAAGCGTGAATTTGCGCCGAGCGAACGATGAGCGTTTGGTCAAACTTTTTTTCATCCACGTTGATAAACGAGCCGTACTGCCCGCCGCCCACCATGTCGGGGCAGGTGTAGGCGTACCCCAGCAGCCCGGCGGCTACCATGTCGGGGATGAGCAGGCGGAGGGCGTCCCACGCGTAGTGCTTGTCGCCCAGCCGCTGCACCAGCGCTTCGCCGCCCATTCTCCAGCCCGCGCGGTATTCGTTAAGCGGAAATTCCAGCCCTATTTTTGCCCAAGCAAGCGTGTGGTCAACCGAGATGGCGTCGGTTTTATAGCTGACCAAGTGGCTGCCTGCGTAGAAGTTGTTGTCGCCCGCGTCGAACTTAAACCCGTCTATGCCGTAGGTTTGCTGCATGCTCTTGAGCTCCGACACGAAGTAGGCAACCGCATCGGGGTTGGTAAAGTCGTAGCAGGCGCTCTGCCCGTTCCACCAGCTGATTATGGCGGGCTTGTTGCTTTTGCTCTTGATGAGGTAGCCTTTTGAGCTCAGCATTCTGTACTCGGGGCTGTCCGCCGACACAAAGGGGCAAATCCACAGCATCACCTTGAAGCCCATGCTGTGCAGCTTGTCCACCATAGCCTTGGGCGAGGGGAATTTGTCGGGCTTGAACTCGAAGCTGCCGTAATATTTTTGCCAATTATCGTCAACCATCAGCACGCCGGCGGGGAAGCCGTTATCCGTAATGCCCTGAGCGTAGCCAAGAATGTCCGCTTGGTTTTGGTTGTACATCAGCTCAATCCACGTGTTGTACTGCGGCATGGTGAAGAACAGCGTGTCGGGGAGCTGCCCGCTCGGCGGAAAATGCTTCCGGCACGCGCCGATATACGCCTCCCTCAACGTTGCTCCTGCGGTTTGAACGGCTATGCGCTCGTAATCGGAGCGTAGCGTAATTCCTTTATCCGCAACGGAAAACCGAAACGGGCGGTCGCTCCATGCGTACCTTCCCTTGCTGGACAGCAGCAGCGGAACAACCTGATTGTTGTTGTTTTGCTTTGCCAAATCAAACTCCTCAAGCGGCTGCACGTAGGGCATTCGTGCGCCGTAAGCCACCACGCCGCCCCACCAGTACTCGCCCGGCAGGGATTTTATTTCCGTTACATGCTGCGCCGAAGCGTGGCTGCCCAAAAAGAGGAAAGCGAAGGTGAACAGGGCCGTAAATTTTCCGGAATGCATCATAGTGAAATGTTTTATAATTATTTGAGCAGAGTGATTTTTGTGCAAAAGTAATACCTTTAGCGGAATTATGCAAAAAAGCATAATTGCCGGCTATAGCTTTGCCCAAGCGATGAGCCCTGCGGGGATATGGCGCACAGCGATTGTTTTTTTGCAGGGAAATTGATTTTTACCGAATAGTAGTACCGCCAATTCAAAAAAACGTTCTATCTTTGGCGGCGCAGCCGAAAGCTTAACGGCGCAGCGCTATCTTCCATTCTCAACTCAAAAAAACACATGGTTCAGCTATCAGGCATTACCAAATCGTACCCCGACGGCGAGCGCCGGTTAAACCGCGTGCTTTGCGGGGTGGACATGAGCATATCGCCCGGCGATTTTGTCGCCGTTAAGGGTGCGTCGGGGTCGGGCAAAACCACGCTGCTCGCCATTCTGGGGACGCTGCTCGCGCCCGACTCCGGCAGCTACCTGCTCAACGGGCAGGAGATGACGGCGGCAGGCGTTGACCGATCGGCGGTGCGTAATAGGCACATCGGCTTCGTTTTTCAGGAACACCGCCTGCTGCCGCAGTACAGCGCGCTGGAAAACATCCTGCTGCCTACGCTTGCCTTTGCCTCGCGCTCAAGCCGCGAACAGCTGGACTACGCCCGTCGGCTGATGGACGTAACGGGCATTGCGGGGGTGGCGGCGCAGCATCCGCCAACCCTTTCGGGCGGGGAGGCAAGCCGAGTGGCGCTGTGCAGGGCGCTTATCATGAAGCCGCTGCTGCTGCTCGCCGACGAGCCTACCGCGCAGCTGGACGCAAAAAACGCCCTCAACATTGCCGCCCTGCTCTTGGAGCTGAGCCAATCCCTGCGCACCGCCGTTGTCATGGCTACGCACGCAGACGAGGTGGCGCAAGCGGCAAAAAAAACGCTGCACATGGAGGGCGGGAAAATTATTATTAGTGAATAGTGAACAGTGAACAGTGAATAGTGGCTGACGCCGAAACACTATTCACTATTCATTGTTCACTGTTCACTATTTTTTAGCACGCGGTGAATTTCTCCCTCAAAGCTGGGCGTGAGGATGCCCTTGCCCAGCGACGCCAGCACCTCTGCCACGCTCCAGAAGCGCCCCTCGCTCACCTCGTCGCCATCCGGACGGGGCGGCGACGAAAGGGTGGCGCGGTAAACGTACACCAGCTCGCGCTCAACCTCCGATTCGTAAATGTGCCGGAACAAAAAATCGGGGCAAACATTGCGCAGCCCAAGCTCCTCCTGCGCCTCCCGCAGCAGGGCAGCCTCCACCTCCTCGCCGTAGTCCACGTGCCCGCCCACCGAGGCGTCCCACAGCCCCGGATACGTGTCCTTGTGCGCGGCGCGGCGCTGAAGGTACAGCCGCCCCTGCGCGTCGAAGCAGTGGAGGTGCACCACCGGATGCAGCAGCTTGCTGCCGCTGTGGCACTCGGCGCGGGTCGCCTTGCCCGTTACCTTGCCGTCGGCGTCCACCAGCGGAAAAATTTCAGCTACTTTATTTTGAGCTACCTTATCTTGGCACACAGATACACGAATTAAGCAAAATTCATAAAAATTTTCAAAGAGGTGATTATAGGGGGAATTTAGTAGAAGTATTCTCTAATTATTCCCAGCCAATTATCTAACATTTGCTAACGTTTGCCAAAATCGCTGTGCTGCAAAAAGTCGGCTATTCGCAGCAGGAATTGCTCGGTTGATTCACGGACGGGCAGCAGCGGGGCAATGTTTGCCACCTTGTCGGGGATGGAGGGGATGCCTTTTCCGCGCAGCGCGGGGTTGCCCTTGAGGGCGCGCTCCATTTGCTGCAGGTTGGTGTTGTAGAGCAGCGTGCCGTGAAAGAGCTGCCGGCTGCCCGAAACGTGCGAGGCCGTTCCCGAAACTTTGTACCCGCCGCACCGAATTTCTTTCCTGTCTCCGACCACCGCGTCTAAGCCGAGCGCCCGCAGCGCCGCCACGATGGGGGCGATAAAGGCGTAGTCGAGCGCGAGCTCGAGCGCACCGTCCGTGTTGTTGACAATAAAGGCGTAGTTGACGTTTCCCTCGTCGTGGTAAACGGCGCCGCCTCCCGAAATTCTCCGCACTATCGGAATGTTGTTTTCGGCGCAGAACTTCTCGTCCACCTCTGCCGCCACCGTTTGGTGCCTCCCCACGATCACAGAGGGCGAGTTGATGTACAGCAGCAGCACGTTGTCGCTGCACTCCTTGAGCAGGCTCGCCTCCAGCGCACAGTTGCGGAAAGGGTTGCTCCACGGGCTACGAATGATTTGCATGTATATTTAGTGATTAGTGATTAGTGAATAGTGAATAACGATTAGTGAATAGTGAATAGTGGGGATAACGAAATAAGTAGATAGCGAATAACGAAATTAGTGCAGAGGCGACCCCGATATTGACAATTTTGCAGCTGATTATCAGGCAATTATCGGAATAAACATTATTCATTATTCACTATTCACTATTCGTTATTCACTACGTATTGACATTGAATGCTACGCGCAGCTCCTCTACCTGTTCGTCGCTGATGGGGTGGAGCTTTCCGATGGAGCTTGCCATAATCAGCGATTTGGCGCTAAACTCTGCCACCTCCAGCTTGTCGAACGTTTGCAGCAGCTTGTCGCCGGTAACCAGCACGGAGTCGTTGCTCAGGAGCACCGCCGGCACCTTTTTTACGATGTCCGATATGGCTTGGGGGTTTTCGAACTGCATCCCAAAGGGCACCTGCGGCACATCCTGCAGGAATATCCAGCTTTCGGGGATGGTGCGCACGTCAAACTTTACGCCCGACGTGCAGAAGCCCATCAGGTTTGGCGACTGCGTGAGGATGATGGAGTTGATTTTTGGGTTGCTCCGGTAGATTGCCTGATGGAGCGCAATGGAGCGGCTGGGGTTTTTGCCCGCCTCCACCATGCCGTTCTTCACCTGAACGATGTGCTCCGGCTCCATGTCGAAGCGCGGTATTCCCGCCGGAGTGATGAGGAAGTCGTTGTTCCGCCAGCGCACGGAGATGGTGCCGTAGGTGCTTATCATCAGCCGCTGGTCGCAGGAGCGGCGTATCATTCGGCAAATTTCGGCGCGGATGGTGCGCTCGTCGGAGGGGTAGGTAACGCCCATGAAGCGCGGGTGCGCCACCTCAAGCGCCTGCTCAAACTGCTCCAGCTGCGCGTCGCTCAGGTACACCGGTTTTCCCAGCGTGTGCGCGTTGAGGATGGTGCGGGCGCACAGCTCCAGCGTTTCAAAGCGCTGGTAGGCGTCCATCATGTCTTCGCCGCAGAGCGCCACGCCGTGGTTTTCCATGATAAC
>JAISLN010000205.1 GCA_031290835.1 Prevotellaceae bacterium | reverse complement strand
AGTTTTGGTTGATTTCTGCCGGCTCCACGTGCATAATTTCTTTGATGGTAAGCGTGAAAACGGGGTCAATGGCCTCCAGCTGTTTTTTGGAAACTCTGAGAAAAGCCGCGCAATCAACGTCGTTGGTGAGCATGTTGCGCACGTTCACCTCCACCGATTCGCCGGCGGAAAGCCCCAGCAATACCTGCTGCTCCGCTTCGGGAATTACCTTTAGCGAAAGGAGGGTTTCATTTACGGAGTACCCGTCCGTCTTGTCCTGCGCAAGGTCAACCTTTAGGAGATCGTTTTTCTCCACTTTTTCCGCGTTTATTGCTTTTCCGTAGTAAGTCCGGTACGTTTCAATACGTTGCTGCACTTCGTCTTCGGTAAGGATAACGTTGTAGTAGGGGATGGTAATTTTTTTGTCTATATCCAGCCGTACTTCGGGCGCCAGCGCCACATCGTACGTAAATTCAAATTCGCTCTGAGTATCAAAGTCAACGAGTTGTGTATCTTTATTGGGTAGCGGATCGCCAAGAACGTGCAGCCGGTTGTCTTCAATGTATTGGGTGATTCCTGAAGATACTTGCTTCAGAACTTCGTCGGTAGTTATCGCTTTTTGGTACATTTTTCTTATCACACCCATCGGTACCATTCCCGGACGAAACCCCGGAATCTGCGCTTTTCGGCGATAATCGCGAAGCGTAGCCTCTACTTTGGGCTCGTAGTCGGGTTTTTCAACTTTCACAGTTAGCGTCGCGTTAAGCGCGTCTATATCTGCTCTTGTAATGTTCATTATTTGAGTTGTTAATATTCCTGTTTTTATTTTTTTTGTGAGCTGCAAAGGTAGCATTTTTTTGGACAATGCTCAAAGATGAAGAGAGTATAATTCAATTTTAAACTTTTAAGTATAGCTAACAAGTATTTGGCGGCCATTAATCAAATCCATTGTTTTCAACATCAGGTAGTTAAAGTTGTTGAGCTTTTGCTCCAAAATGGCGGATACGCTTGCTATCCGTACACCTCTTTTTTGTACGCCCTTAGCGTATTTTTCATCAGGGAAACAATGGTCATAGGTCCCACGCCGCCGGGCACAGGCGTAATGTAGCTGCACTTGGGCGCTACTTCGTCAAACTTTACGTCGCCCTTGAGGCGAAAGCCGCGCTTGGCGTCGGCGGCGGGAACGCGCGTAGTGCCCACGTCAACTACCACCGCGCCGTCGGGAACCATGTCGGCGGTGAGAAATTCGGGCTGCCCCAGCGCTGCAACAATGATGTCCGCCGTGAGGCAAATATCCTTAATGTTGCGCGTGCGGCTGTGGCACATGGTTACGGTGCTGTCGCCGGGCGTATCCTTTTGCGACAGCAGGTTGGCCATGGGGCGACCTACAATGTTGCTGCGACCCAGCACCACGCAGTGCTTGCCCGACGTGGCTATCCGGTAGCGCCGCAGCAGCTCCCTTATGCCCGCCGGCGTAGCCGACACGTACGCCGGAAGCCCAATGGTCATGCGCCCCACGTTAGTGGGGTGAAATCCGTCAACGTCTTTTTTCGGGTCAATCGCTTCAACTACCCGTTGCTCGCTGATGTGCTGCGGGAGCGGCAGCTGCACAATGAAGCCGTCCACCTCCTCGTCGGCGTTGAGCCGGGCAATGACGGACAGCAGCTCCGCCTCGCCAACGCTGTCTGCAAAGCGCAGCACCTGCGATTTGAAGCCACATTCGCCGCACGCTTTTTCTTTGCCCGCAACGTACGTTTGGCTTGCGCCGTCGTTGCCCACAATGATGGCCACCAGCTGCGGCCGCCGCTTGCCTGCCGCAGCAAGATTTTCTACCTCAGCGCGAATTTCAGCCTTAATTTCCGCCGCAATTTTTTTGCCGTCAATAATTTGCATTTATGATTTGTAGTTAATGTTTAGTTGGAGAAGTTGCTAAGTCAATTGTAAAATGTTGATGCGACATCCACCTATTTTATCTGCATTTCTCCCTTAAATTTTTGTTGCTTTTATTGCTTTTCCCGATGTTACATAAATGACATAATGTTTGATAATTTTCCATGGTATCTCCTCCACCTTTTGACCTTGGAATAATATGATCAACGTGTAAAATGGCTCCATCAGAAGCAGATTTTCCGCAAGAAACACATTTGAAATCATCGCGTTCAAATACTTGCCATCGGATGCCGGCTTTTACAAATTTTGTTTCGTCAATTTTAGGTATAACATCTCCATTTACCTTAGTCGAATCATTATTCTCAGAATAAGGATATTCTTTGTATAAGTCATAAATGTTTACTTGTGAAATTAATTCCCTGAAATTATTTTTCTTCCCTTGTGCTATTTGTAGTAATGAATAATAAATCGGAAAGAATATGACAAATGAATTTACAATAAAATTAAAATCATTATAGTCCAATGGGAAGTGTATTCTTTTACGAAAACAAAGTTGATAGTAATAGTAGTTATCTTTATATTCTTTTAACATCTCCGTAAATGGTTTGATAGTCATATTAGTTTTATTGTTTTCGTCGGAAACATAAAAATCAGGGGACATTTCGGATATACATTGTATTGTTTGTATGTATTCAACGTTTTCTATTAGGAAATCAAAATATAGTTCATAAGTTTCTTTTGTGAATTTAAAAATATATCTAAGATTATCGAAAAGAAGCGTTAGTCCATATTTATCAAACCAATATCCAATAATATATGGGATAATTTTTGTTGGCTGATTGTCCTTTCTTTTGAATCCCTCCCAAATAGGCTGCCTTGAACCACCAAATCCAATAAAAGCATAAGTATAATCAATCTTCAATTTGCTATCTCTTTTTTCCCTAAAATTGGGGGCAGAATGTATGATTGAATTTTCATTGAGTACTTCAATATTGTATATTTTCCTAATACGTGATAATGTTTCTTCTAGTAAAATATTTAATTTGGGAAGAATTGAATATTTTATTGATTTGGCTTTCAGCAATAAGTCTTCATTAAGGCTAAATAATGCTGCGTCTTCAGCATCTAATGCAATGTGTTTTAGATTTGCTTTTTCCATAATATCAAATGATGTCATTTTTCATTCTCAATTAGCTTCTCCGTCCGCCCAGCATGCTCATCAAATTTTTTGCGCCGCCGTTGCCCACCGATTTCATCATTTTGCGGGTATCATCAAGCTGCTTCAGCAAGCGGTTTACCTCCTCTATGCTGCGACCGCTGCCTGCGGCGATACGCTTACGGCGGCTGCCGTTTATCACGTCGGGCATGGCGCGCTCCTGCGGCGTCATGGACGAAATAATGGCCTCTATCTTCTTAAATGCGTCGTCGTCAACGTCAATGTTTTTTAGCGCTTTCCCAACGCCCGGAATCATCCCCAGCAAATCCTTTACGTTGCCCATTTTTTTGATTTGCTGAATTTGGAAGATAAAATCGTTGAAGTTGAACTGATTTTGCGCTATGCGCTTTTGCACGCGGCGCGCTTCGGTTTCGTCGAACTGCTCCTGCGCGCGCTCCACCAGCGAAACGATGTCGCCCATGCCGAGTATTCTGTCCGCCATGCGGTCGGGGTAGAATACTTGCAGAGCGTCCATTTTTTCGCCCATGCTCATAAGCTTGATGGGCTTGCTAACCACCGCGCGAATGGAGAGCGCCGCGCCGCCGCGCGTATCGCCGTCGAGCTTGGTGAGCACCACGCCGTCGAAGTCGAGGCGCTCGTTGAACTCTTTGGCGGTGTTCACGGCGTCCTGACCGGTCATGGAGTCCACCACAAACAGGGTTTCGGACGGCGAAACGGCTTTTTTCACGGCGGCTATTTCGCGCATCATTTCCTCGTCAATAGCCAGCCGCCCTGCCGTGTCAATAACAACCACGTTGTGGCCGTTCTTCTTGGCGTAGTCAACGGCGTTTTTGGCTATCTGCACAGCGTTTTTGTTCTCCTCCTCAGCGTACACGTGCACCTCCACCTGTTGCCCCAGCACCTTGAGCTGGTCAATAGCGGCGGGGCGGTACACGTCGCAGGCTACGAGCAGCGGCGAGCGCCCCTTTTTGCGGATTAGCGCGGCAAACTTCCCCGAAAAAGTTGTTTTGCCGGAGCCTTGCAGCCCTGCAATCAGCACCACTGCCGGATTTCCCTTCAGGTTGACCTCCTCGGCCTCATTGCCCATGAGCGCAACCAGCTCGTCGCGCACAATTTTGGTGAGCATTTGCCCCGGCTTTACGGCGGTCAGCACGCTTTGGCCGAGCGCTTTTTGCTTCACCTCGTCGGTAAATGTTTTGGCTACCTTGTAGCTCACGTCGGCGTCGAGCAGCGCCTTACGAATTTCCTTGAGCGTTTCGGCAACGTTGATTTCGGTTATGCGCCCTTCGCCTTTTAGCGTTTTAAAGGCGCGCTCCAGCTTGTCTTGCAGATTTTCAAACATAAAAAATATAACTTTTTGAGCTTTAAAAAATTTTCGCCAGCCACTTTGAAAAAAACACATCGTACACGTGGTAAACGCCGTTCTCCTCGTACACCATTTCCTTCTCCACCAGCGCCGCCAACGCCCTGTTGACGGAGCTGCCCTGTTTCAGGTCGTGCTTGGCAATGAAGTCGGAGGCGTTGGGCTGGTTTACTCCTCCCTCGCGGGCAATGGCTTTCAGCAGCGAGAATTGGTACGGGGTTAGCAAATTCCTGTAGCTGTAGTAGATGTGCTCCCGCTCCTCCAAAATCAGCCGATGCACCTGCTCCATCATTGCTTTTGTTACCGTTTTTTCGCTGTTCTCAAACAGCTTGTTGAAAAAATACTGAACGTAAAACGTATGAATCCGGTAGTACTCCAGCGCCTCTTCTACCAGCTCCGCAGCAATAGACTTGCCATACTTCGCAAATTTCTCACGGATAAACCGGCAGTAAGCGTTAGCCTCTATTTTCTCCAGAAACAGGAAATCCGAGCTTTGGTAAAACGGTCGTGCGTAGTCCGAAAACATGGACGTCAGCAGGTGCTTGTTGCTTCCCGAAAAAACAAAATTCACGTTGGTCAGCTGCTGAATATGCGACCGCAAAAGCGCCTCAACGTTTTTTTCGGGGTAGCAAATAATTTGCTGAAATTCGTCAAAAGCTATTGCATACTTGGTATCCTGCGTCGATAGGTAGTGGAATATTTCCGACAAGCTTTTTTCGCTTTCCTGCCGCGTTTGGTACTCCACTCCGATTTCCGGCGCTCCCGTAATCGGGTCAAACGATAGCTTTGCGCTAATGCCCGACAGGAGGATGGCGATTTTCTTCAGGTAATTCTTTGAGCGTCGCCACTCATGCTCCACGACCGCCTTGCCGAGCAACTTTATGAAGTCGTTCAAATTGCTGGTGGGCATAATATCCACGTACAGCGTTTGCCAGCCTTTCTTTTTTTGCAGCTGGTAAAAAACGTTTCTTATCAATCCTGTTTTTCCAATTCTCCGCGCCGAAAGCAGCGTAAGATTACGACCGTTAATTAGGGCGTTCGCTACCTTTTTAGTTTCCTCTTTTCTATCACAAAAGTAGGCGGGTGAGTGGTAAGTAACCACCAAAAATGGATTTTCTACATCTACTGCCATTTTATAATATATTGTATTTCATACAACTACGCATTTTGCGTTACGCATTTTGCGTTACGCATTTTGCGTTACGCATTTTGCGTTACGCATTTTGCGTTACGCATTTTGCGTTACGCATTTTGCGTTACGCATTTTGCGTTACGCA
>JAISLN010000204.1 GCA_031290835.1 Prevotellaceae bacterium | reverse complement strand
CCCCCGCCAATGGCGAGGATAAGGCCGGCGGAGGCAAGCTTGGCGTCGTCGCCCAAGCCTTTTAGCGCTATCCCGTAAATGGTGGGGAACATCAGCGACATGCACGCCGAAATGGCCACGAGGCAGTACAGGCCAACCACGCCATGTATGAATATGGCGCCTGCGGTACACATAGCGCCGCCTACGGCAAGCCACGTGAGCAGGGCGCTCGGCTTGAAGTATTTGAGCAAAAACGTGCAGATAAACCGGCTCGAAACAAACATCCCCATCGCCACCATGTTGTAGCCCTGTGCGGTGGCTTTGCTCATGCCCAGCTCCTTTTCGGCGTACTGAATAATGAACGTCCACACCATAATCTGCACGCCAACGTAAAATGCCTGCGCAACCACAGACCGGATGTAGAGCTTATTTTTGAACAGCCGCCCTGCCACAGCGCGGGTTGAGGATTTCACCGCATCCCGCGCGGCAGCCTGCGGTAGCCGCGACACGGCAAAGAGGATGAAGAAGGCAAGCACCACAGCCCCAAGCATCAGGTAGGGGACGCTGACGATATCGAGGTCGGATTGCTGAATGGCGGCGAGGGCGCCGGAGTCGGCGCCTTGCAGCGCGAGCCGCTCGGCTTCGGTGGCGGGGTTGAGCCGCGAGAGAATCAGCTCTTTGGCCACCAGCATGCCCGTCAGCGAGCCAATGGGGTTGAACGCCTGCGAAAGGTTCAGGCGGCGCGTGGCGGTTTCCTCTGCGCCCATCGACAGAATGAAAGGGTTGGAGGTGGTTTCGAGGAACGCCAAGCCGCAGGTCATCACGAAGTAGGCAATGAGAAACGCCCAAAAGGCCATCGCATTGCCGGCGGGAATAAACAGAAAGCACCCCGCCGAGTACAGCCCAAGCCCCACAAGAATGCCCTTTTTGTAGCTGAACTTCTGTATAAAAATCGCCGCAGGAATTGCCATGAAGCAGTAGCCGCCGTAAAAGGCAAACTGCACCAGCGAGCTCTCAAAATTTGATATGAGCAGGATATTCTTAAAGGCAGCCACCATGGGGTTGGTGATGTCGTTTGCAAAGCCCCACAGGGCAAACAGCGCTGTAACAAGGATAAACGGAAGTATCAACGCTTT
Organism: Prevotellaceae bacterium; assembly: GCA_031290835.1. Classification (GTDB taxonomy): domain Bacteria; phylum Bacteroidota; class Bacteroidia; order Bacteroidales; family UBA932; genus JAITMY01. The sequence goes on along the minus strand of JAISLN010000204.1, from coordinate 2,947 downwards.
GGGTACAACTTTTTCCATAGCTAAATATTTGAGAATTAGGAATATTGGGGAAATTAGAAGGTTTAATCAGGAAGTAACAGCTAAGAATAATCAAGATAAAATCTTATCCATCATATTCTTAGTTGTTAATTCTTAATTACCAATTATTTATACATTGCTCCGTAGGTTTGGCAGGCGCGGTAGTCGGCGCTCTCCTTATCCATGCCAAAGGCAGCCCACGCAGCGGGACGGTAGATGTCCTCGTCGCTCACGTTGTGCATGCAGACGGGTATGCGCAGCATGGACGCCAGCGTAATGAGGTCGGCGCCAACGTGCCCGCAGCAAATGGAGCCGTGGTTGGCGCCCCACGTGTTCATTACCGAGTACACGTCCTTGAAGTTGGGGCTGCTCGTCAGGCGGGGGGCAAACCACGTGGTAGGCCAGCCCTTGTCCGTTCTTTCGTCAATTATTTTGTAGATGGCGGGGTCAACGTCCACCGTCCAGCCCTCCGCCAGCTGTAGCACGGGGCCTAAGCCTTTCACGAGGTTGAGGCGTACCATTGTGCAGGGCATTCCGCCGTGCGTGAGGAATTTTGAGGAAAATCCGCCCCCGCGGAAGTATTCGCGGTTGGCGGGCGTCCACGTGGTGGCTTCGAGGCAGGCTTTGGCCTCCTCCTCCGTGATGTCCCAAAACGGCTTCATGGTTGGCTTGCCGTCCTTGTCCTTTTGGCGGGCGCTGCCGTCGAGCGCCGCCGCGCCCGAGTTAATCAGGTGAATTATTCCGCCGGCAGCCAAGCCCTCCAGCTTTTTGCCGGTAACGCGCTCCACCGCCTCCGGGCTCCAGTACGTCCGCACGTCGGCAAACACCTGCGCGGTGTGCGTCAGCAGGTAGCCAAACAGCATGGCGGCGCCGTTCAGCGCGTCGTTTTCGGTAGCCAGCACGTAGGGTGCGCGGACGCCCGTCCAGTCGAACGACGAGTTGAGTATCGCCTCCGTAAAGTCGCCGTTGGGGTAGAAGTCCGTCCACTGGCGCTGCCCCTGAAATCCGGCGGCAATGGCGTTGTGCCCCAGCGCCTCCTCCCCAAATCCCATTTCCTTCAGCTTGGGGTTGCCCGCCATCAGGTCGCGCACAATGAGCGTCATTTTCACAGCAAATTCCCAGTCCTTATCCCTGCCGGCGCGGTCTTTCTTCAGGTCGGCGCGGTTGATGACGTCTTCGCCCTCGCGGCAGCTCGCTTTTGCCCACGCCAGCGCCTTTTCAAATTCTTCCTTGTCGTAAATGCCCTCGCTCATTCGGCGGATGATTTCCACCTCGTCCACGCCCTCGCAGCGCATGCCGAGGTAGCTCTCAAAAAAGTCGGTGCTTACGATAGAGCCTGCAATGCCCATGCACACGGCGCCAATGGAGAGGTACGATTTGCCGCGCATGGTTGCCACCGCCATGGCCGCCCGCGCAAAGCGCAGTAGCTTGGCGCTTACGTCGGCGGGGATTTCGGTGCAGCCGGCGTCCTGCACGTCGCGCCCGTAAATGCCAAACGCCGGAAGCCCTTTCTGCGCGTGCCCTGCCAGCACCGCCGCCAGGTACACCGCCCCCGGGCGCTCCGTGCCGTTGAAGCCCCACACGGCTTTCACCGTATGCGGGTCCATGTCCATCGTTTCGCTGCCGTAGCACCAGCAGGGGGTTACGGTGATGGTAACGCCCACGCCCTCCCGGCGAAACTTTTCGGCGCAGGCCGCGCTCTCCGCCACCCTGCCGATGGTGGAGTCGGCAACAACGCACGCTACCGGCGTGCCGTCGGGGTTTTTGAGCGTTGACGTTAGCAGCGCAACCACGCTCTTGGCCATGTTCATGGTTTGCTCCTCGAGGGATTCGCGCACCCCGCCCATTCGTCCGTCAATGGTGGGACGGATACCGATTTTTGGCCATTGGCCTTGAAATCTACTTGCTTTCATAGTTTATGCTATTTTACTGAATGTTTTTTTTTGAGAAATGGTGAGAAATGAAGCGTACAAATATACGTTCCTGCGGCTAAGATTTATTGCCACTATTTCGATAAGTATATAGTACAATATCGATTTTATGTTTAACAGAATGCTTTTATTTCAAATAAATGAATATATTTGCGCTGCTACCGTATAATAAAAAACCGATTCGTCAGCGCTATGAACAATGCTTTGGACAGCCTCAACCTGAATTTGCTCAACGTAGGATTTTCGGAGCAAAACGCCAGCTGGAACTGGAAAAAGGTGTGCAGCCCCTTTGCCCGCATATACTACGTCAAGGAAGGCCGGGCAAAAACGTATGTGGACGGCAAGGCTCACATCCTTGAGCCGGACTACCTGTACCTGATGCCCCCCTTTACCCTCCACGACGACGAGTGCGACAGCTACTTTGCCCTTTACTACATTCACTTTTACGAAAAGGCGCTCAACAGGGAGTCCGTATTCGACCGGTACGATTTTCCGCTATCGGTAAAGGCGGCGCAGATAGACCTCCTCCTGGCGGAGCGCCTGACGCAAATCAACCCCGACAGCTACCTGACCCACTTCGACCCCGCACAGTACGACAATATCCCCACCTTTTCGCAGCATATTGCCGAAAATAGCCGGATGCCCCTGCACATCACCCTCGAAACTCAGGGGATTTTGTTGCAGCTGATTTCAAAGTTCATAAAATCGGCAACGCCCAAGCCCGAGCACAAAGATGCGCGGATAGCTAAAGCCTTGAGGCACATTCACGAGCATATATGCCAGCCCGTTTCGGTGTCGCACTTAGCCGACATATCGTGCATTAGCGAAGACCACTTTATCCGCATCTTTAAAAAAGAGCTGCTGCTAACGCCGCTACAGTACATCAACCAAAAAAAGATAGAAAAAGCCCAGCTGCTGCTGCTTACAACGGATATGCCGGTGAGCGACGTGTCGTTTGAGCTATCCATAGAGAATGTTTCCTACTTCAACCGCATTTT
>JAISLN010000203.1 GCA_031290835.1 Prevotellaceae bacterium | reverse complement strand
AGGCGGCGAACGATAGGCCGGTAGCGCTCAAACACCAGCGCGGCCAGCACGCACACCGCGCCGTACAGCAGAATGCAGAGCGAAAAGCTGATGTACTTCTCCAGCCAGCTTTGCAGCAGGCTACCCAGCGGCGTCATGCCAACCATGGCCATCACGTAGATGCTCATCACGCGGCCGCGCTTGTCGTCGTCGGCAAGGGTTTGCAGCAGCGTATTGATGGACGATATGGCGGCAATTACGCCAAAACCGATGGGAAACGCCAGCAGCAGCGCTACGGCGGGCGTATGCACGTAGGCGAGCAGCATAAGCCCCAACCCAAACAGCGCCGTGCACAGCATCACCACCTTGGCCAGCCCCAGCACGCTCTTTCGGGCGGCAAGGTATATGGCGGCTGTCAGAGCGCCTGCGCCAAATGCCGACATCAGGAAGCCGAGCATTTGGCTGTCGCTGCCAAGATTTTGCCCCACGTAAGCCGGAATAAGCACCGTAAGCGGCAACCCAAAAAAGCTGATAATCGCCGCCATAATAAGCAGCACCTTGATGGGCAAAAAGCTGTTGATGTACCGAACACCTTCGCCCAGCTCCTCCAGCATACGGGCGTTGCGCTTATGGTAGATTTTTGGGTTAATCCTCATCTTTAGCATAGCGCCGATAACTGCAATGTAGCTCAAGCCGTTAATCAAAAAGCAAAACCCCTCGCCAAGCCAGCCGACGATAAGCCCGCCAATGGACGGCCCCACCAGCCGTGCGCCGTTGAACACCGCCGAGTTGAGCGCCACAGCGTTGCTAATATCCTTTTTATCAACCAGCTCCACCGTCAGCGATTGGCGCGCCGGCGCATCAATCGCCGCCACAACGCCAACGTACAGCCCCAGCGCCATAATTTGCCAAACAGCGATGGCGCCGGTAAGCATAAGCGTAGCTAAAGTAAGAGCTTCTATCATCATGCAAAGCTGCGTGATAACAATGATTTTATGCCTGTCAAACCGGTCGGTGATTACGCCGGAAAAAGGTGAGATAACGAAGCTTGGCAGCTGCACCAGCAGGTTGATGGTGGCCAGCAGCACCAGCGAGCCCGTGAGCCGGTAAACAAGCCAGCTCATGGCAATTTGCTGCATCCAAGTACCTGTGATTGATATACATTGTCCTGCAAAATAAAGGCGATAGTTCCGCGAGCGGAGCGAGGAAAAAACCTGCCTGAAAACGCCTAAATTATTGGGTAATAATTCTCTCCACTTATACATTCAGTTCTCCTATAGATGGGTATAACGGTAGCAAATATAGCCAAAAAAGCGGCGCAAAGCGCAAAAGCAAGCTTCATTAACGCTAAAAACCTACGCTTCAATTCTTAGCTTTCAGCTCAAAGCTTAACAGCCCTCAGCATGTGCCGCTTGCCTCCGGCGCCCGGAAGCCGCTGTACCGTAAATCCGGCTTCGCGGAGGTTTCTTTTGGCTGTACCTTTACTTGAGTAGGTTGTTAGCAACGAATTGTTGTTGAGTGAGCTATAAATACGGCTAAAAACCTCGTTTGTCCACAGCTCCGGTTGAGCTTCGGGCGAAAACGCATCGAAGTACACCACGTCAAATTTTCCTTGCAGGCTGTAATTCAGCAAGTTTTTCTTAATTTTGTGCAGCGTGAAGCGGGGCGTTACGGCAAATGGCGTATTCCATTCATGCCGATGAAGCTCCATAAACAGCTGCTTGTCAATGCCCAAAAATGCTGAAAAGTTAAGCATCTCGGCGGTAGATAAATCAAGAGGGTAGGGGTCAATGCTTTCGTAGTAAACGTGTTGGCCCGATTTTTCGGCCTCAAGCATGGTAAGTAAAGCATTTAGCCCCGTGCCAAATCCAACCTCAAGCACAGCAATTTGTGCTCGCTCCACCTGCCTAAACCCGGCGTCAATAAACACGTGCCGTGACTCCATAACAGCGCCACGCTCCGAGTGGTAACATTCGTTGAATTGCTCGCTCCTGACAGTGTGAGAGCCATCGGCGGTAACAGCTATATTTTGCATACTATATCAGGCTATCATGCTGCACACTACAATGTTTTTTTCATGCTTTTGTGCAGCATCAAAAAATTCGTATATTTGCATATTTTTAATTTCAATAAATTCTACAAGAGCTTCGACGTAACAGCAAAAACCGTGAAACAAAGGTAGGGAGAATATCAAAGCAAAATAATCATACAAAACAAAATAGCTCAATACAAGCTGATAGCGCTGAAATAATCAGAGATAGCTTTAATAATCAATAATTTATTCTTAAACTACATTTTATGTTTTATGACGACGACGATGATGATGATGACAAACCGGATGTAAGAAGTTTGCCTATTTTTAAAAAAGGTGAAGAAATCTTAGATGTAGCTCGATTAATCGCCGGATTGTTTCCTGAGGACAATGAACAGCTACAATTTCTGAAGGACGAAATGATTGTCAACGCCTCTTTGCTGACAGCCAAAGTGGCAGGTGCAGAGGCGGTGGAGCTATACGACCTAAAAATGGAAGCGGCAACGTTTATCCGAAAAGCCGCTTGCGATTTAAAGATTATGAATCATTCGTTGGAAATGTTCGGTTTTGAGAATGTTGAATATTTTCAGATAGTCAGGAAGCTGATTGAAGAATACCGCCTTTTGTTCATAGAATGGGTAGCCGGATTCGACAAGTGGAGCTATATCACCGACCAATGGGGCTTATTTAATCCTCCCGGCGTTTCTCCGTTTGACGAAATCTTCTGACTATGATATTCCCATAATGTTTGATATTTCAAACAAAATACCTATCTTTGTGCGCAATATAAAACGTTATGAAGCGAACAAAATACACTTTGCTGCCTCGTCTTACAAAAATTCTGGAAGAGTTGGGCGAAGATATTAAATTGGCGCGGCTCCGGCGAAAGCTAAGCGCCGAGCAGGTTGCCGAGCGGTCGGGAATTTCCCGCTCTACGCTTTGGCAAATTGAAAAAGGGCAGCCGAATGTATCAATGGGATACTACGCGCAAGTGCTCTTTGTGCTGGGGCTGGAAAAAAATTTATCCACTATGGCTGCCGACGATGCGCTGGGGCGGAAGCTGCAAGACGCGGAGATATTGGTGAAAAAGCGTGCGCCGAAAAGAAAAACAGCCAGCGATGAACAGTAGCAAAAAAATATTGGCTTACGCCGATTGGGGTGGGGCGGAAGCGCCGCAATTCATTGGTACGCTGCTTTCCTCGTACTCACGGGGAAAGGAAATTTTTTCCTTTGAGTACGACAAAAATTGGCTGCAATCTGCTTTTGTGCAGGAAGTTGACCCTGATTTGGGGCTTTATCCCGGCGTTCAGTATTTGCGCGATGATAAAGGCAATTTCGGCGTGTTTCTTGATTCTTCGCCCGACCGCTGGGGGCGAACGCTGATGGACAGGCGCGAATCTATTCTTGCCCGTATGGAAAACCGGCCGCGACGGAGCTTAAGCGAATCGGATTATTTGCTGGGTGTTTTCGACGAACAACGAATGGGCGCTTTGCGGTTTAAGGAAACGGCAACCGGCACGTTTATGAACGACAACCGAAATTTTGCAACGCCTCCGTGGACTTCTATTCGTGAACTTGAGCGGGCAAGCTATCAGCTGGAAAACGATATGATGGAAGACGACGCCGAAACCCTGAAATGGCTGTACATGTTGCTTGCCCCCGGCTCTTCGTTGGGCGGCGCACGACCGAAAGCGGGCGTCAAAAATACCGACGGGTCGCTGTGGATTGCCAAGTTTCCGAGTAGGGAAGACCGGTACGACGTCGGCGCATGGGAAATGATTGCCAATGAGTTGGCGCAAATAGCCGGGCTGAACGTAGCGCAGGCAACGGCAAAAACGTTTTCCGGCAGGCATCACACTTTTTTGACAAAACGTTTTGACCGAACAGCGTCCGGAAAACGGCTGCACTTTGCTTCTGCCATGACGCTTTTGGGCTATACTGATGGCGTTGGTTTTCAGGAGGGAGCAAGCTATTTGGAGCTGGCCGAATTTATTACGCGGAAAAGTGCAAATGTGCATCAGGATTTGGAAGAGTTGTTTCGGCGCATTGTTTTTTCCATCTGCGTGAGCAATACGGATGATCACCTGCGAAATCACGGCTTTTTGCTGACAAGCGCAGGTTGGCGGCTTTCGCCTGCCTATGACATCAACCCCAACCCGAAAGGTACAGGCCTGAAGCTAAATATTTCGGCATACGATAATTCGCTGGATTTGCGCTTGGCAGCAGAAATTGCCCCGTTTTTCCGGCTGACAAATAACAAGGCGACCGCCATCATTCAAAGTACGGCTAACGTCGCGTCAGGATGGAGCCAGCTTGCAAGCCAATATAGGCTTTCAAGGGACGAGCAAGACCGAATGAGCCCGGCATTCAGGCTATCTTCCTAATTCATACTCCACCTCCCACAAGAACAGCCCGTGTGCAGGGGCAGAGGTGCTTGCGCTACAGCGGTTTTTGCTGTCGATTACTTTTGTAAGCTCTTCAAGGCTAAGCTTACCGCGCCCAACGTCCAGCAACGTCCCGACAATAGCGCGTACCATGTTGCGCAAAAAACGGTTAGCTCTAATGGTGAAGACAAGGGTATTATTTTCTTTATTTTCAGACCAATATGCTTCATATAGCGTACAAATGTTGGTTTTGACGTCGCTATGCAGCTTGGCAAAGCTTGTGAAATCGGTCGTGGTCAGCAGCAGGCTGGCGGCTGCATTCATAGCTTCTACGCTGAGCGGATGGTGCACGTAATGAGCGTATTCCGTTAAAAATGGGTTTTTTACAAGTGTAACAAAGTACTTGTATGTACGGGAAATGGCGTCGAAGCGAGCGTTGGCGGCATCCGGCACAGGGCACACGTTGTAGCAGGATATATCGGGAGGCAGGATTTTGTTTATATTTATCGTAAATTGCTGTACGTTAACGAGTTTTTGAGCTTTAAAATGGGCGGTAAACCGGCGTGCATGAACGCCGGTATCGGTGCGTCCGCAGCCAAGCGTTTCAACAGGCTCGTCAAGGAGCAGCTGTAAGGCTTGGTTAAGCTCCGCCTGAACGGTGTGCGCATTTTTTTGCAGCTGCCAACCATGATAAGCAGTGCCTTTGTAAGCTATGTGGATGAAGTATTTGATGGGAGTTTAGAATGTTAGGAGTTTAGAGAATGTAGGAGTTTAGAGAATGTTTAGAGAATGTAGAAGTTTAGAATGTAGGAGTTTAGAATTAGAATGTTTAGAATTAGAATGTTAGGATGGCAAATATGTTTGTTTGATAATTTACATTATATTAAATAGGATTTTTTATTCACAAAAATTCTTCTAAACTCCTATCTCCTAAACTTCTATCTTCTAAAAAAACCGGTAAGGCTGTAAGCCGGGTTCTGTCGAGCTCTATCATTTATCTAGGCGCTGCGTTGCCGTAGCGCTCAAGCAACCTACCCCCCAGCATCGGACGAGCAGCCCTATAGCGCTGGTGTACATGGTCTTGCAAGCCACGGAGCGTACTGCCGGCGCGTGTCGCCACTGCCGCGGTGGGCTCTTACCCCACCTTTTCACCCTTATCGCGCGTTGGCGCGACGGTTGTTTTCTGTTACGCATTGCATGCCCTTGCGAGCATCTACCCGTTAGGTAGCGTGGCGCTCTGCCTTGCCCGGACTTTCCTCTCTCCTGCTCATCGCAGGACAGCGATAGAGTACCTTACCGGTTTGGTTATTTGAAAATTGAGCGTAAAAAATTACATTTAACTTTAACTTCTATAGCACACTCCTACCCCAAAAATACCATTGTTGCGCCGTAGCCATACTCGCGGAAGGAAGCGTCTTGAAACGAAATTAGCGGATAGGTTTTTGTCAGGCATTGCCTCAACTCTTGCTTGAGCTTGCCGCTGCCAATGCCATGTATAAACACTATCCTGCCTTTTCGCCCCGACGACAGCGCATTCTCAAGCGCAGCCGTGAAGCGCGACATTTGCAGCTCCAGCAGCTCGCCGGCTGAGAATTTGTGCACGTCGTTCACCAACATTTCTGCATGTAAGTCAACTTCCTCCAATTCAGGATACTCTTCCGGCTTCTGAGGCACAGGCAGCACATCGTTCTTTTGCTTCATTGCCTCCTTAATTTCCTCCGCCGAAACGTTGCGGATTTTTTCCTTTTCCACCGCTTCGCTCGAAAAAAGGCGTATAATCAGCGCTTTATCATCAAAAAACTCGTTCTCAACAAAAGCTCCCTGCCGGAAAAACTTGAGCGGGTTGAGCTCTACGTCAGCTGCATCAAGGTTTTGTGGCTTGTAGCTGATGTTTTTGTAAAGCACAACCTCAACGCGAAACGTTTGGAAATCGCGCAGCTTGTTAATGCTTAACGTATTTATTAGCAATTTACTATCTCCCTCCATTTGACCCTGCGCTAAAGGTTGCACGCTACCATCGCGCTCGTACATGCCAACGCTATATAGCGCACGGTAAGGGCTGTCGTTCAGCAGGTAGAGGTCGGTTTTTTCGTTTGCGGGCGGCAAGAATGCAAGCATTAGCTCGTAGGTTTCGCCCGGCGCGTCGGTCGAAGCGGCTGCCGACGGCGGCGGCTCTTCCGGTGCGTCCGTAAGGTTGGCGTCCCCTACCCGATTTTTGGGGTTAACGTCGGCCTGCCGTGCTGCCGAAAAGGAAGCGCGCTGTGCCTCGGCTTTGCGCTCACCGGCAGCCGCTCTATCGTCGTTTACCACTACCAAGCTGGCCATGGGCGTGGGTATTTCAAAGCCATCCTCGTCGCAGACAATGACAACTTTACCCTCAATACGCAGCACCTCTCCGCCGCCGACATCGTTGAGAAAACGAACTTTATCGCCTATCTTCATTTTAACCAAAATACTACTGAATGAAAGCAAAAGTAGTAATTTATTTTGACTAAACAATGGAGGGTACGAAATCTGGAATTAAAAATTACAAACGACCTTTGGTGCCGCCGCTGAAAAACTCATAGTCAGCAGCTCAGGGATACCAACTTGGACAGTAAAATATGATGCTTATGATATAAAAGAAATTTTTTGTACTTTTGCCTGCGATTTAAAGTATAAAAGAAATGGAAAAACAGATTATCCCCCGAAAATCATACATCAAGCAGATTGAAGCTTTTGTCAACCAAAATGTTATAAAGGTATTGATGGGGCAACGCCGTGTCGGGAAGAGCTACATTTTGCTTCAGCTGATGGAAGATATCAAAGCAAAATATCATCCTGCAAATATTATTTTCATAGACAAGGAGCTGCACAAATTTGCTACTATCAAAAACGACAGTGATTTGTACAGCTACGTGGTTATGCATTTGAAAGACGGGAATAACTTCCTCTTTATTGATGAGATACAGGAAATTACCTCGTTTGAGAAATGCCTGCGAAGCTTGCTCAACGAAGGAAAATGTGATATTTACTGTACCGGCAGCAACGCTCAGCTGCTCTCCGGCGAGCTGGCAACCATGCTCGCCGGTAGATATGCTGCATTTGAAATTCACTCGCTGAGCTACTTGGAATTTCTTGAATTTAACCACATTGAAAATTCAAATGATGCTATTAATCAATATCTTACAATTGGCGGGATGCCGTTTTTGCCCAACTTTGGCTCCGACAAAAATGCCTCTTTCGAATATCTGAAAAATGTATATTCCTCTATTTTACTCAAAGATGTAGTTGCCCGCCAAAATATTCGCAACGTGGCACTTCTCGAAAGCTTGGTTGCATATCTTGTTGACAATGTAGGAAATATACTATCTGCTTTTAACATTAGCAAGTACCTGAAGTCGCAGCAAATCATCCTTACGCCGCAAACTATCATCAGCTATCTGCATGCACTTTGCAGCGCTTTTTTTGTGTATCGTACGCCCCGTGCCGATGTGAATGGGCTGAAAATTTTTGAAACGGGCGAAAAATACTACTTTGAGGATATTGGTCTTCGCAACGCTATTCGCTCGTTTAACTTCCGTAACGATGTAAATAAGCTAATGGAAAATGCTGTTTTTATGCAGCTTAAACGTTGTGGATACGCGGTTTACGTTGGCAAGAACGCCGACCGTGAGGTTGATTTTGTTGCCGAAAAAAACGGAGAACGCCTCTACATTCAAGTTGCCTATATGCTTTATGATGAAAATGTTATGCAACGAGAATTTGGCAACTTGCTGGAAATCAAAAATAATTTTCCAAAAATGGTGGTAACAATGGACGAAATACCTGTTGGCAGCTACAAAGGAATTAGGCAGGTTCACCTGAGAGAATTTTTGTCAAATGCAGATTATACTTCGCGCGGTGTGATTTTGTGATGCTCGTTGATGATCCATGCTTGCGCCAATTTGAAATGCACCCCATGTGGTCGGTTTTGTGGTTGACCCTGATGGAGGGTTAGGAAATCAGGAGTTAAAAATTACAACCGATAGCATACAACGGCATGTTTGTCATCCTCTCCTCTTCTTTGTAATCGGCCAGAGAAGTGCGGATGGCTCTTGGGGGATTGTACTTTTGACAAAAAAGCTTGAAGCTTGCTGCCTGAAGATTTTTGCCCGCTTTTACTTCAATAGGTATGAGCCCATTTTCATTGCTTTGTACGAGAAAATCAAGCTCATACTTACTCCTGTCAAATGTGTGATAGTAAATAGCAAGCTCTTCCTTTTGAATGAGCTGCTGGAAAACATACTGTTCTGCCAAAGCTCCTTTGAACTCTTCAAAAATGGCGTTTCCATCGGCTATGATTTTAGCGTTTAATCGCGACATTGCGCTCAACAAGCCGACGTCGTTATGAAAAAGCTTGAAGGCCGACAAATCCTGATAGGCAACAAGCGGAAGCGCAGGTTTTGAAGTATTGTACACCTTGTGCAGCAGCCCGGCGTCGGTAAGCCACTGAATTGCCAGCTCAAAGCTCTTTGCTCTTGCACCTTCTTTGATAACGCCGAAAACGAATTTTTTGTTTTCTTTTGACAGCTGAGCGGGGATGCTCTCCCAAACCATATTTATGCGCGGCAGGACGTCTCTTGGCGCATGCTTTGAAAAATCGTTGCGGTAGGATTCAAGTATTTGATGCTGAATTTTGCGAACTTGCTGCCAATCGCGGTTTTCAGCAAATTCTTCAACGGCTTCGGGCATGCCGCCAACGTATAGATAGTAGCGTAAAAGATTTATTAACTTTGCATTAAAGAAATTGAGATTGGCCAAATCTCTTTTTTCCAAAAGCTCGGCAACTCCTGTTTCGCCCATCGCAAGCAAAAATTCAGTAAACGACATCGGGTAAAGCTTCATAAAATCCACTTTACCAACAGGGAATGACTCATCCGGGTGTATGCTTACTCCCAACAGCGAGCCTGCCGCAATTATATGATATTCAGGTGCATTTTCGTAAAAATATTTCAAAGCAGTAATACCTTTGGGGGCGGCTTGAATTTCGTCAAAAACAAGCAAAGTGTCTGCGGCATTGATTTTTATTTTGCAGTACGCATTCAGCACTGTAATAATTCTATCTGCATCAAAATCAACTTCAAACAGACTTTTCGGGGCATTCGGAAGCTCAAAATTGATATACGCCGTTTGCTTGTATGCTGTTTTGCCAAACTCTTGAATAAGCCAAGTTTTGCCCACTTGCCTTGCCCCAAGAAATATAAGTGGTTTTCGCTTTTTTGCTAATTTCCATTTAACTAAATCGTTAATCCTTGTACGATACATTTTTCTCTCAATTTATTGGCTATGAAATACATTTTTCTCCAAAAAATATCGCTGCAAAGATACACTTTTCTCTTGAATTTATGCTAAATAAATGGTGATTTTGTGATACTCGTTGATTGCCCGCCGAATTGTGGATAAAGATAATAATTCTCCATTTGTTGGAAAAAATATACCATTACCCCCAAAACACGGCTATTTTTTACCGGTACCTTATCCACTTCCACATTTCCTTGAAGCTTGGCTTTTTGCCGTACATCAGTATGCCAACGCGGTAAATCCTGCCCGATACCCACACTATGCCGATAAAGGTGGCGTAAAGCACGCCCAGCGACAGCGCTACCTGCCACACGGGTACGTCAAACGGTATGCGCGCCATCATGACCACGGGCGAGGTGAACGGAATGATGGAAAACCAAAACGAGAGTGCGCTGTCGGGGTAGCGAAATGTGTTGAGCATAACAAATATGGCCACTATCAGCGGCAGGGTAATGGGCATCATGAGCTGCTGCGTGTCCGATTCGGCTTCAACTGCCGATCCCACCGCGGCAAACAGCGACGAGTAGAGCAGGTAGCCGCCAAGGAAAAAGAGCACAAAGCAAGCGGCAATCCACGCAAAGTTGAAGCCGGACAAGTAGCTGAGCAGGTGCAGCCCGCCACCTCCGGACAATCCGGATAGGGGCATGGGGAGATTGCCGGCATTGGCGCTCTCCAACGTGCCGATAAGGTTGGCGGGCGTGAGAACTACCCCCAATACGCTTACAAGCAACAGCGTGAGCAAAATCCACAGCGTAAACTGTAGCAGCCCCACCGCCGCTACCCCAAGTATTTTGCCCATCATCAGCTGAAACGGCTTGACGGACGACACAATAACCTCTACTATGCGGCTCACCTTTTCCTCAATAACGCCGCGCATAACCATGCCGCCAAACATGAAAATGAATATGTAAACAAAAAAAGCTGCCGCGTAGGAGACGCCCATTGCAACGCCGGCGTGCGTATTTTGCTCTGCACCGTTGTCGCCCCACTTTACGGTGGTTGCGTGCAGGTTGGCGCGTACATCCTGCATGATTTGCTCCAGCTGCGGAATGTTGTACGCGCGGAGCTTGCGCTGCTCCACCTCGCGCGACAGCATGCCGGCTACCTGCTGCTGCACCTCGAGGCTCACCTGCTTGGTGGAGTAAAATTTCAGCATTTGCGGCTCGCCGCTATCGTTCAGCTCGCCAATGTGAAGCAAAGCGTAGTAGCCCAGCGCGTCAAAATTTTTGCGCACATCGGCTACGTTGGTGTTCTCCTCCAACAGCACAAAGCGAAGCGTACTGCCGGAAACCAGCACGGTATCGAACGAACGGGCGTCGTCAATTACCGCTATCACGTTGGTATCGCCGCTCTTGAGGCTCATGATAATGACCGGAATGGTGATCAACAGCGCCATGAGCACCGGCGCTAAAAGCGTGAGCACAAAAAACGATTTTTTATGCACGCGCACGGAAAATTCCCGTCTGGCTACTAAAAATATTTTTTTCATAATGCTAAATTTCTTTTATTCTTCGCTTTTCTTTGTTACCGCTGCAATAAAAATGTCGTTCATGCTTGGCGTGAGGCGCGCAAAGTACTCTATGCTTACCGCATTTGATACGCTTTGTATTAAGCTGTTGGCATCAGCTTCGCCGGTGGCTTTCACGATGGCTACCTGCAACCCTGCCTCCTGCCGTTGCTCGCCAACCGTAAAGCCGGGCGCAAGCGCCGACGCAAATTTTTTGCTATCGCCCGCGTAGCGCAGCTCGTACTGCAAATCGCCGTAGCTGCTGCGCACCTCGTTGAGCGCACCGTGCAGCACGCAGCGCCCTTTGTCGATGAGCGCTAAGCTATCGCACAGCTCCTCCACCGAAGCCATGTTGTGCGTTGAAAAAACGATGGTGCTACCCTTTTCGCGAAGTGCAAGTATTTCCGATTTAAGTATCTCCGTGTTAATCGGGTCAAAACCGCTGAACGGCTCGTCAAAGATGAGCAGCTTAGGCTCGTGCAGCACCGTTACGGCAAACTGCACCTTTTGCGCCATACCTTTTGACAGCTCTTCGACCTTTTTATTCCACCAAGGCATAATATCGAGCTTTGTAAACCAATGCCTTAGCCTTCTTCTTGCTTCACCTACCGAAAGCCCCTTGAGCTGCGCCAGGTAGAGCGCCTGCTCTCCCACCTTCATTTTTTTGTACAGCCCGCGCTCCTCCGGCAGGTAACCTATACGATACACATCACTTTCCTGCATTTTGTTGCCATCAAAGTAGATAGCTCCGCTATCGGGGGCAGTAATGCGGGTAATAATTCGGATAAGCGTGGTTTTCCCGGCGCCGTTTGGACCCAAAAGCCCAAAAATGCTGCCGCGCGGCACGGCAATGCTCACCTTGTCCAGCGCACGATGCCCCACGTACTGCTTAACAATATCCTGTGCTTGTAAAATATAGCTCATGGTATTTTTTAGTTTTCGTGCAAATGTAGTAATTTTGCCCTACTATAACAAAAAAATGATTCCACAAATCCACATAGCCGACTACAGCTACGCGCTTCCCGACGAACGTATTGCAAAGTACCCTTTGCCCCAACGAGATGCGTCGAAGCTGCTGGTTTTTAGGGATAGCTCCATTAGCGAAACCGTTTTTGCCCGCCTGCCCGACCTGCTGCCACAGGGAACGCTGCTGGTTTTTAACAACACCAAGGTCATTCGCGCCCGGATAATCTTCAGGCGCAGCACCGGCGCGGCGGTAGAGGTTTTTTGCTTAGAGCCTTGCCATCCAAATAGCTATATGCTGTCGCTTGCAGCAAGGGTTGAATGCAGCTGGGTGTGCGCCGTGGGCAACCTTAAGCGCTGGAAGGAGGAAAGTTTACTTCTACCTTTTATGCACAACGGCAATACCTACACCCTATCCGCCAAAAAGTTAAGCGTGATGAACGGGGAAGCTGTCGTGAAGTTTTCGTGGGACAACCCGGAGCTGACCTTTGCCGAGGTGCTCGAAATTTCCGGCGTGCTGCCCATTCCGCCCTACCTGCACCGCCCTACAGAAAATGCTGACTATGAGCGCTACCAAACTATCTACTCAAAGTACAAAGGGTCGGTAGCAGCCCCAACGGCAGGGTTACACTTCACCCCAAGCGTGCTGAACGAGCTGAAAAGCAAAGGTATAAATACAGCTGAAGTAACGCTTCACGTTGGGGCGGGAACTTTTAAACCCGTAAAAGCAAGCACCATAGAGAATCATGAAATGCACGCCGAGCATTTTGAGGTGAGCCTCGAGGCGCTCATGCAGCTGCGGCAGCATCTCGGCAAAATAGTGGCAGTTGGCACCACCTCGGCAAGATGCCTTGAAAGCATCTATTTTATTGGGCTTAATCTATTGGATAAAAATATACTGCAAAGCAATATAGGGCAATGGATGCCGTATGAAAATAGCGGTAAAATAAAGTCATCAACCATTGTTGATAAACTAATTAATTACCTGAAAAATAATGGATTAAGCTCCATTTCGGCGAGCACCCAAATTTTGATAGCGCCACCCTACCGCTTTCGCATAATTCGGGGTATGGTGACCAACTTTCACCAGCCGCAAAGCACCCTTCTACTCCTTGTTGCCGCCATGACGGGAGACCGCTGGAGGGAGATATACCGCTACGCGCTGGAGCACGACTTCAGATTTTTGAGCTACGGCGACAGCTCGCTGATACTGTAATTTCAGCTAAAAATTTCCTTTTGGCGTACGGCAAGCAGCGTTCGTAGCGCCGGATAATGCCCGCGTACGAAAAAATTGCTTACTTTTGCGGCTCTATTTTTTACTAAAAACAAAACTGTATAAAAGATGAAAAAAGCATACATTTTTCCCGGGCAAGGCGCACAATTTGTGGGCATGGGCAAGGATTTGTACCATGGCGCCGCCCAAAACAGGGAGCTATTTGAGCAGGCCAACGACATTTTGGGGTTTCGCATCACCGACCTCATGTTTGAGGGTAGCGCCGAAAGCTTGAAGCAAACCCGCGTTACGCAGCCGGCTATTTTTCTGCACTCCGTAGTTTTGGCAAAGTCGCTGAGCGATTTTGCCCCCGACATGGCGGCAGGGCACTCGCTGGGTGAATTTTCGGCGCTGGTGGCGGCAGGCGCCATGACCTTTGAGGACGGGCTAAAGCTGGTGTCGCAGCGAGCCTTGGCTATGCAAAAAGCCTGCGAAAAGGAGCCCTCTACCATGGCAGCCATACTCGGCTTGGCGGATGAGGTGGTAGAAAAAATCTGCGCAGAGGTTGACGAGGTGGTGGTAGCCGCCAACTACAACTGCCCCGGACAGCTCGTTATTTCGGGCAGCGTTGAGGGCGTGGAGCAGGCCTGCGAAAAGTTGACCGCCGCAGGCGCCAAGCGCGCGCTGAAGCTCAACGTTGGCGGGGCGTTTCACTCGCCGCTCATGGAGCCTGCCAAGGTGGAGCTGGAGGCCGCCATTGCGGCAACGCGCTTCAGCGCACCCCGCTGCCCCATCTACCAAAACGTGGACGCCAAGCCGCAAACAGACCCCGAAGCCATAAAGAAAAACCTGATTGCCCAGCTGACCGCCCCCGTGCGCTGGACGCAAATAGTGCAGAACATGCTCGCCGACGGCGCCGAACACTTTGTGGAGCTGGGGCCGGGCAACGTGCTGCAAGGGCTGGTGAAAAAGGTAAACCGAGAGGTGGCCACAGAAGGAAAGCAGTAAAATTGTTTTGACGCCACCGAAAGAAATCTTCCAATAGCATTGGAAGATTTTTTTTGATAGCATCGAAAATTATTGCATCTTTGCTGCAAATTAATTTTCATCAACATGTTACGGCAAGAAGAAATAGCAAACGTCATAGATGCACAGTGGGCTGAATTTCAAAAAGGAGACGCCGGTTTTGAGCGCGAAATATTGGCGCAAATACCCGTTTTACCAGCTTTCGCAACGATTATTACCGGCATTCGCCGCTCCGGGAAAAGTACGCTCCTGCTGCAACTTTTGCGCCAAAAATACGGAAACGCTTTTTATCTGCACTTCGATGATATTCGCCTGTCGGCTTTTGAAACGGGCGATTTTGTGCGCCTGCACAACGAAATCGGCAAAAGAGGGGTAAAGACTGTATTTTTTGACGAAATTCAGCTGGTGCGCGGCTGGGAGCTGTACGTAAATCAGCTGCTGCGCGAAAAATATACGGTTTTTGTTACCGGCTCCAACGCATCCATGCTGAGCGCCGAAATGGGCACTCACCTTACCGGAAGGCACTTGTCTATTGAGCTGTTTCCGTTTTCATACACCGAATACATCCATTTTTTGGGAAAAAAGAACAGCCGCGAATCGGTTGAAAGCTACCTGCATTCGGGCGGCATCCCGGAGTACGTAAAAACCGAATTTGCGGGTATTTTGAGCGCACTGATAGACGATATTCTGTGGCGCGATATTGCAGCTCGCCACGCCGTGCGCGATATTGCCTCGCTGCGCCAGCTTGCAGTTTTTTTGCTCACCAATATCGGCAACACGGTTACGGCCAGCAAAATGGTAGAAATTTTTGGCGTAAAGTCGCCGAGTACGTTTTTGGAGTATTTTTCGTATTTGAAAGACGCTTTCCTGTTCGATTTTGTGCCGATATTCAGCCATTCGCTAAAGGTGCAGGCGCGAAACCCAAAGAAAGTTTACACAATGGATTTGGGCTTGTACACCCAAAACGCCATCTCCACCACCGAAAACAGCGGCAGACGGTTTGAGAATCTTGCCTTTTTGCACTTACGCCGCCGCTACAAAGAGCTGTTTTACTTTAGGGCAAAGGGCGAATGTGATTTTATTGTGCTCGAAAAAAATGCGGTAACAAAAGCAATACAGGTTTGCTTGCAGCTTACGGACGAAAATTTTGAGCGGGAGTTAGGCGGCTTGAGGCAGGCAATGCAGGCCTTTGGCCTTGCCTACGGACAGATAGCCACCCTAAATCAGGCGGATAAGTTTGAAGAAAACGGAGCAACAGTAGAGGTTGTGCCGGCTTGGAAATGGCTATGCGAATAACCGGGCTGCGGGCGAAAATTCATAATTCGGACAACTTTTTCGGCTGGGAGCGACAGCCAAAACAGCTAACTTGTAAAAAGTATTTGCTGAAAAGATGGATTTTAACGCAACGTGTGCTAAACAACTCTTAAAAAATTTGGATTGTTCCAAAACCTTTCTCACCTTTGCCGTTACTTTTTTATAGGGCAATTTTTTTGCAGCTACTATTAGGGCATTTTTTCTATCAGCTACCAAAATTTTCTATGTATAGTAAAATGGACGCTTTACTTTTCATAAATAATATTACCAATACTCCCGACGCTATACGTCCGGGCATAGCGGTAGCACACACACACACACACACACACACACACACACACACACACACACACACACACACACACACACACAGATAAACCCGCAAGTTATGTAATTTTTTTCTGTTTTGCAATAGCTTGGAGTTTTTATTTTGCAGTGAATGGCCATTTTTTTCGGCCATTCACTTTTTTTATGCCTTTCCCAGCAATCCCAATCCCAGTAAAGCCTACCGCAAATGGCAACGGTATTTTACCGCTGTGCTCCACGTTTTCCTACTCCACCATTTATTCACCCAAAAAAATGATTTATGAAAAAAAGACTTGAAACAAGTCGAGCTTGGGGGCTTAGGCTGTCCCTTGCTCGCGCAGCGCTCCTGCGAGCGCAACGACCGATGAAGCAGCAAAATTTTTGTATCACCTAAACAATGATTTAATTATGAAAAACAAGCTTTTAATTCTTTCCCTACTGCTCCTCCCCACTTTGTGCACGCAGTGCCAGGATGACGAGGTAAACATGGATTCGCTGAAAAGCGTCCAAACGCCCGTGCCGCACGACCCCAACCTCCCGCTAACGGTGGAGAGGGTTACTCCCGATAGCGGCGGCGCGGCAACGCAGCTGCTGTTCTACGGCTCCAACTTTGGAACCGACGTTTCGCAAATCAACCTGACCGTAGGCGGAAAAAAGGCGGCGGTGATACGAAGCACGGGCTCGGTGCTCTACGCGCTGGTGCCGCCGCAGGTGCGACCCGATGCGGGACTCTGCGACCTCGCCATTGGCGTAGGTGAGCAAAGCGTAACCTACGACAAGCAATTTCACTACACGCCGAAGTATCTCGTTGGAGAGCTGGTGGGAGCCTTTGTTAACGAAAATAGGGAGGGCGCCGTGATAGACGGCGAATTTGAAATAGCGAGGTTCAACGAGCCCTACTGGCTGGCCTTTGACGACAAGAAAAACCTCTACCTGATTGAGGAAAACAACGGGCTGCGCTACATTGACCTCCAAAACCGGAAGGTAACCACCAAATTCCGCACGGGCAACGGCATGGCTCGCCCCCGCACCATTGCCTTTACGCCCGGCTACGACACCATGTACATTGTTAACGACGCCGGAAACTGGACGGACATGGGGCACGCCATGCTGACCAGCACCGACAATTTTACCAGCTGGACTCGTATAGCCAACTCCAAGCAGTGCAACGGCGGCGCATTTCACCCAATAGACCACGACTACTACTTCAACAGCTACGAAGCCTCGCAGGTCTTTAAAGTTGTAAACCGCAACAACACGGAGTGGAAAAACGGCACGGACTACGTGGAGCAATTCCGTTTTGGCGAGAACGCTTGGGAGTTTAACATCCAGTTTGCGCCCAGCGGCGACTTTGCCTACCTCGTGTCCATCAACCGGCACTACGTGGGGAAAGCCACCTACAACAAGCAAAAGCGCACGCTGGAAAACGCCGTTGCCGTTTTTGTGGGGCAGCGCGACAAGTCGGGCTACGCCGATGGCAGCGGCTCGGGCGCCCTCTTTAACAAGCCGCACCAAGGCGCGTTTGATGAGTACGACAACTTTTACCTCTGCGACGCCATGAACCAGTGCATCCGCAAAATCACGCCCGACGGCGTTGTTACCACCTTTGCCGGCCGCCCCAAGGAGTACGGGATAGTAAACGGCGACCTGCGGACAGCCCAGTTTGACCAGCCGTGGGGCATTGTGTACGACGGGGATACCAAAACATTTTACGTGGCCGACCAGAAAAATCGGCGCATCCGAACAATATCATATCAATAACTAAACGCTATGAAAAAAAATATACTATTAGCCTTGGTGGCGTCCATGTGTATGGCGCTACCTGCCGCTGCGCAAACAGCAAGCAGCTCGAGCAGCACAACAAAGGTAGAAGTTACGGGCGTCGTAACCGACGAAAAGGGAAATCCGCTGATTGGCGTCAGCGTTGCCGCCAAAAACCAGTCGGGGTTGGGCGCCAACACCGACGTGAACGGGCAGTACCGCATTAAAACCACCCTCTACTCCACGCTGATATTTTCCTACCTTGGGTTTGAAACGCAAGAGGTGCTGGTGAAGGAGGTAACGACCATCAACGTTGTGCTGAAGGAGCACGAGGTTTCTGTAACGGAAGAAATTGTGATTACGGCGGCGGGCGCCCAGAAAAAGGAAACGCTGACCGGCGCAATAACCACCATCGACATGAAAACCCTCAGGATACCTACGGCCAACATCACCAACGCGCTGGCCGGCAACGTTGCGGGTATTATCTCCATGCAAACGTCGGGCGAGCCGGGCTCCAACGCTTCGGAGTTCTGGATACGCGGCGTATCTACGTTTGGCGCGGGAGACGGCGCCCTTGTGCTGGTGGATGGCTTTGAGCGCCCGTTTAACGAGCTCAACGCGGAGGACATCGAGTCTATCTCCGTGCTAAAGGACGCTTCGGCCACCGCCATCTACGGGTCGCGCGGCGCCAACGGCGTGCTGCTGGTTACCACCAAGCGCGGCGAATCGGGAAAAATAAACATCAGCACCAAGGCGGAGTACAGCTACAACACCCGCACGCGCACCCCCGAATTTGTTGACGGCTACACCTACGCCACGCTGGCCAACGAAGCCCGCCTTACGCGCAACCAAGAGGCGCTCTACACGCCCACCGAGCTGGACATCATAAAGTACAACCTCGACCCGGATGTGCTCCCGAATGTGGACTGGAAGGACGTGCTGCTGCGCGACGGCGCCAGCATTTACAGGGCCAACATCAACATTGACGGCGGCGGGGCTACGACGCGCTACTTTGTGTCGGGGAGCTTTCTCAACGAAGAGGGAATGTACAAGTCCGACGCAGCGCTGAAGGACTACAAAACAAACGCCAACCTCAACCGCTGGAACTACCGCGCCAACGTTGACATAGACATTACCCCCACCACCGTGCTGCGCACCGGCGTGGGCGGATTTTTTGAAAGCCAAAACAAGGCAGGGTTAGCCGGCGATATCTGGGGCTCAATAGGCGGATTTACGCCGAACTCTACGCCGGTAATATACTCCGACGGCAGAATACCCGCCATGGGCACGGGCGGCTTTACCAACCCCTGGACGCTTGCCGCCGAAACCGGCTACCGGGAATTTTGGAGAAGCAAGGTGGAAACGAACATCACCCTCGACCAGGACTTCAAGTTCATTACCGAGGGGCTCCGCTTTACAGGCCGCTTTGCGTTCGACTCCGACAACAAGAACAACATTTGGCACCAGATGTGGCCCGAGCAATACCGCGCGGCGCGGCGTCGCAACCCCGACGGAAGCCTTAACTACCAGCGGGTATCCACCGAGCAGCAGATGATACAGGTGTCCGAATCGTGGGGCGAGCGAATTTTTAACCTCGAAGCGGAGCTGCACTACAACCGCCGCTTTCTGGAGCACCACAACGTGAGCTCGATGGTAAAGTACTCCCAGCGCGAGCAGGTGGAAACGTCGAACGTAGGCGAAGACATCAAGCGGGGCATCCCGCGCCGCAGCCAGTCGCTGGCAGGCCGCGTAATGTACGACCTGATGGGGCGCTACCTTGTGGAGTTCAACGGCGGCTACACCGGATCGGAGGTCTTCAAAACCGGATACCAATTCGGCTTCTTTCCGGCCATCTCCGGCGGATGGAACATTTCGGAAGAACCCTGGCTAAAACCCTACCTCTCCTGGCTATACCTTAAGGTGCGCTACTCCTACGGAAAGGTGGGTAACGAAAAAATTGCCGACGACCGGTTCCCCTACATTGAAAAAATTGGAGAAATGAGGGACGGTGAGGGCAACGTAACCGCCGACTATGACTTCGGCGATGTAAACAACGTCAACTCGTACGTAGCCCGGCGCTACACCACGGTTGCCCCACAGTCGCTCTCGTGGGAAATTTCTACCAAGCACAACTTCGGGGTTGACCTGCGCCTGTTTGGGGAAAAGTTTTCCGGCACAATAGACGTCTTCAAGGACGTGCGGAGCGATATTTACATGCACCGCACCAAGCTGTCGAGCATGGTGGGCATCACCAACGAGCCCTGGGCCAACGTGGGCAAAATGGAGAACCGCGGGTTCGACGGGCAGCTCAACGTCATTCAGCGCGTGGGCGAGGTGGATTTTACCCTGCGCGGAAATATCACCTACACCCACAACAAGGTGCTGGAGTACGACGAGGAGGCCAACACCTTAGCCTACAAAATGACGCAGGGCTACCGCTGGAATCAGGCCAAGGGCCTTATTGCGCTGGGGCTCTTTGAAGATTTTGACGACATCCGCAACAGCCCCACGCAAAAGTTTGGCGACTACCTGCCCGGCGACATTAAGTATAAGGACGTAAACGGCGACGGCATTGTTGACGACAACGACATAGTGGCCATAGGCGCCACCCGCGTACCGAACTTGGTTTACGGGGCGGGGCTATCGGTAATGTGGAAGGGGATAGACTTCAACATCCACTTTCAGGGCGCCGGCAAGTCGTCGTACTTCCTCAACGGCTTTGGCGTACGCCCGTTTGTGGACGGCGAGTGGGGAAACATCCTCAGCATAGTAGGCGACCCCAACAACCGGTGGATTTCGCGCGAAATATCGGGCACGCCCGAAACGGAGCGCGCCGATGCGCGCTTCCCGCGCCTATCGTACACCGAGCTACAGTGGGCGGGAGACATGAGCAAGTACTCGCGCCTGATAACCAGCGGAACAGACAACAACTACCGCGGCTCTACCTTCTGGCTGACCAACGGCGCCTACCTGCGCTTCAAAACGCTGGAGGTAGGATATACCATCCCGAAGCAAATGAGCACTAAGGCGCATATCAACAACCTGCGCATCTTCTTTATCGGCACCAACCTGTTTGTGTGGGATTCCCTAAAGCTCTGGGATCCGGAGCTCGCCAGCGGCGACGGGATGAAGTACCCATTGGCAAAAACTTTCACTTTCGGTATATCAATTAAGATGTAATTAACTTTTAAAATTTAATATATTATGAAAAAAATATTATTTATACTCTCTGTCGTGCTGCTCTCGGGTGGCTGCAAGGACTACCTAGACATAGACCACCTGCTGGAAAACACCATGGACATAGAAACCGTTTTTGAGAGCAAAGACTACTCCGACCAGTGGCTGGCGGGCGTGTTTGAGCGCCTGGAAGGGGAAAACATGGACGTGGGCAGCAAAGAAACGGCGCTCTTCAACATAATTACCGACGATATGTACTTTAACGACCGGAGAAAAATTAACGACAACGGGCGGACTTACGACAAGTTCAAGAACGGCGATTACAAAGAAAGCGACGAACAAGGCTCGTGGGAGCGCTGCTACCGAGGTATCCGCGACGCCTCGACCTACATCCTCAACATAGACAAGTGCAGCAAGGAGCTGACGCAGGAAGAAATTACCGACCGCAAGGGGCAAGCCCGCTTTGTGCGCGCCTACCTCTACTGGCTGCTGCTGCGCAAGTATGGCCCCATTCCTATCCTGCCCCTCGAAGGGCTGGACTTCACCAAGGACTACGAAGAGCTGGCCATACCCCGCAGCCCCTACGGCGACTGCGCCGAATTTATTGCCGGCGAGCTGGCGCTTGCCGCGCAGGAGCTGCCCCTAAGCCTCCGCGACAACACCAACATAGCCCGCCCTACCAGAGGGGCTGCCCTTGCCGCCCGCGCCAAAGTTTACCTCTACTCGGCAAGCCCACTCTTCAACGGCAACACCGACGGCTGGGCGGCGCAGCTGGTTGACCACGAAGGCAACCGCTTGGTGTCGGAAACGCGCGACGAAACCAAGTGGGCTAAAGCCGCCGCTGCCGCAAAGGAGGTGATGGACCTAGGCGTTTATGAGCTGCACACCGTCCCCTTCCGCGACCAGCCCATCGACGCCTCCAAAATAGGCTTCCAAGCATGGCTGACGTATGATTACCACTACTATCCGGCAACTATTCCGCCCCCTGCCCACGATGAATTTTCGGAGCTTTACTGGCCCGACGGCTGGAAGAACATCGACCCGTTTGAATCGTACCGCCAAGTTTTCAACGGCGACATGCGGGCATGGGGCTCCACAGAGCTGATATTTACGAGGGGCGTAAACCAGCGCAATAATGACGACGTAAAGGCGCTGGCAGCCCACCAAATGCCCCGCACCATGAACGGCTGGAACACGCACGGCTTGAGCCTGAAAATGTACGACGCCTACTACATGAACGACGGTACGGAATTTCCGCCGGATGGCGCCAGACCTAAAGGCTATACGCCCTCTACCTACAGCAACGACCCCGCTGCCGACAACTACTACGGTAAATTCCTGCCCCTGCCGCCGGGAGTATCGCTACAGCACTTCAACCGCGAGCCCCGATTTTACGCTTCGGTGGCCTACAACGGCAGCATTTGGGAGGCAGAGGGCTACCCCGACCGAACCCAGAAAACGCGCCTCTACCAGCAGGCATTTTACTACCGCGATTCCGAAAACGGCAAAAAGCCGAGCGAGCCAATGTACTACCTGCCTACCGGCATAGGCATCAAAAAGTACTACCATCCCAGGGATTACCGCGAAACTACCACCTCCTACGGGGGCATACTCTTCAAGCCGGAGCCGGCCATCCGCTACGCCGAAGTGCTGCTGATCTACGCCGAAGCGCTGAACGAGCTGAGCGGCGCCTACGCCATCCCCTCGTACGACGGCGCGAGGTCGATTCCCGTAAGCCGCAGCATTGCCCAAATGCGGTCGGGCATAAAGCCGGTACGCATCCGCGCCGGGCTGCCCGATTTTGAGCCGGAGGTTTACGATAACGCCGACAAGTTTAGGGCAAAGCTGAAGCGCGAGCGGCAAATAGAGCTGATGGGCGAAGGACACCGCTACTTTGACCTGCGCCGCTGGAAAGACGCGCCCGTAGAGGAAAACAGCGTAGTGCGAGGCTTCAACATGAACATGACCTCCTCCCAGCGGGAGCGCTTCGATACCCCCGTTGACGTGCTCAACCTGCCGAGCGTCTTTGTGGATAAAATGTACCTGTGGCCTATTTCGCACACGGAGCTGAGGCGAAACAGAAATCTAACCCAAAATCCGGGCTGGTCATACTTTACCGAATAGCGAAAACCGATGTTGAACAATTCTAAAATTTTTATGCAATGAAGACAAAAAAAATATATGCGCTGCTTGCGCTGGCAGCCCTCTGCCTCCTCTCCCCCGCCTGCAACGACGAGTGGACAGACGAGCAATACCAAAAAAACGTATCATTTGTTAGATCAATAAAAAACAACGTGTCAAACGTCTATCTCAAGTACCGGTCAGACGGCGTGGCGTCCTACAAGATACCGCTGGTAGTGAGCGGCTCCACGGGCAACGACCGCGATGTGGCGGTAACGGTTGCCATAGACCCCGACACGCTGGACGACCTGAACTTTGACCGCTTCCGATACCAGACCAAATTGTACTTCAAGCTGCTGGAGGAGCAATACTACGAATTTCCCAACGGCGCCACAGCCACCATACCCGCCGGAAAAGATGTAGGCCTGCTGGATATTAACTTCCGGATGGCGGGGCTGGATTTGGTAGATAAGTACGTCCTGCCGCTGAAAATTGAGTCCACCTCGACCTACGCGCCCGCTCCCCGCAGAGAGTACATAAAAACGCTGATGCGGATTGTGCCCTTCAACGACTTTTCGGGTGTGTACACGCCTACGGGGGGAGAATTATGGCTACTTAGCAACGTAGGCGCCGAAGTAGAATCGCTCGGCGCCTACGAAGAGCAGCGGGAAACCCGCGTGGTGGACGAAAGCACGGTGTTCTTTTACGCCGGGCAAGTCCAGGAGCTGGAGCAAGAGCGGGCGCTCTATAAAATCCGGATGAGGTTTAACTCCGACAATTCGCTGACCTTAACGGCCGACAGCGCACGGATAGAGTTTGCGGATGAAGGCTCTACCTACGAGCTCTCCACCACCACAGACCCTACAAAGCCCTACTTGAAGCGGCACTATACGGTCATAAAGCTGACCTACAGCTTTAAGGATTTTACCAACCCGCAAGACCCGATACATTACCGGGTAAAAAACGTCTCCATGCGCATGGAGCGCCTCCAGAACACCCTAATCCCGGAAGAAGACCAGCAATTTATCTTTGAATAAATTTTGAATTTTGAATTGATTGCGCAGCTTGGAAATTCTAAATTTTAAATTCTAAATTTTAAATTCTAAATTTTAAATACAATAAATACAAATATGATGCGGATAGTAGAGACGTGGATAATACCGCGTCTCTACATTCGGCAGGGTGAGGAGGATAAGCAAAAGGCGTTCCTTTTGTTTCCTAATTCCCCGCAGCGAATAAATTCAAGATATTGATAATGAGCAAAATAAATTTTCATCATTGGTAGAGTTGAGGGCGCCAGCTAATCCCGTAGGGTTGAGCTGGCGGTAGAAAAGCCCGTAGAGTTGAGGGCGCCAGCTAATCCCGTAGGGATTATCTCTCGGTAGAAAAGCCCTGCCCCCCGCTCTCTTTGCATCCCGTAGGGATGCACCCCACGGGATACGGAGGGAGAAGGAGCGGCAACCTTGCTACCGAGAGACGCATCCCTACGGGATGCAAAGAAGAGGAGAGGTTTGTCGTTTCTACCGAGAGACGCATCCCTACGGGATGCAAAGAAGAGGAGAGGTTTGTCGTTTCTACCGAGAGACGCATCCCCTACGGGATGCAAAGAAGAGGAGAGGTTTGTCGTTTCTACCGAGAGACGCATCCCCTACGGGATGCAAGAGCGGCGGCGGAGTGCAAAGTCCCGCAAGGACGACACTTTTTTTGGGAGCGTCGCGCCGCGGAGTTCGGCGAAGCCAATTCAAAATTCAAAATTTAAAATTCAAAATTTCCACAAATGAGCACGCTCATAAAGATAAAAATCACGGTATTAGCGCTTACATTACTTGCAAGCATTAGCGCCGGCGCCGAACAGGACGATGGACAGGCGGAACAGCTCACATGGCCCGAAGGACAGCTGCTGCCCTCATTTCCGGCTCCGGCGCAGGTGCAGGACCACATCTACCTCAACAGCAACACCGACGCCGAAATGTACCTTTTTGCATCGCTCAAGGGGCTTGTCAACCGCAGGCAGCCGCGCATCTTCTCCTACGAGGGCGACGCCTTTGCCGAAGGGCCATTCACGTGGCTCAGCTCGCTCGGTGTAAGCTATAATACGACAACCCCCTGGGCGGCGCTGCAAAAGTACAAGTCGGAAATTTCGGGCTTGATAGCTTACGACCCGGCGCAGCTGCATACGGTCAACTTGGCAAGCGCGCTGGCAAAAGATTTAAACGCCCTCATAGCTTCGCCAACGCTGCTGAGCACGCTAACCTCCCCGCCGTACAGCTTCCCGATTGTGGCCGACCTGCGCGGGCGCTTCAGCTCATCGCTGCAAGTGTACCAAGCGCTGTACGACAGCTGCTGGAGCAACCCCAACAGGCACATCGACAAGCGCCTGCTGATTGGCCTGAGCCCCGAATTTCACAAGGCGGCGCTGCGCGAATACGCCGTGGCGCTTGGCGCGGCGGTCGTTTGGCTCGACCCGAACAAACCCGCCGAAAGCGAGCTGCTCAACCGCTTTTTGGCGCTGATGCCCGCCGGCGCAAACTACATGGGCTGGTGGCCAGAAGAGCAACCGGGCGTGGAGCGCCTGTCAACCTACGGATTTACAACCATTGCCAGCGACTACTGCACCAACCTGACCTTTCACAGCGGAACGTCGCGCAGCATCTACATCCGTCCAATGCCCGCCAAGCCTGCGCTGGAGAATAAAATTTATGTCGCGTTCATCATTAGCGATGGCGACAACCTGCAGTACGTAGAGCACCGCATGCGCAGGTTCTGGGACGACCCCAACCGCGGCTCCGTGCCCATCGGCTGGACAATTTCGCCCGCAATGGTCGACGCCATGCCGGCGGCGCTGAGCTACTTCCACCGGAGCGCTACCGACAACGACAACCTCATTTCCGGGCCGTCGGGCTATGGCTACACCTACCCCAACACGTGGATAACCCGTTCGCTGAGCGACGAGCTGGCGAATTTTGTTGCCAAAACCGAAGCCTACAACGTGGCGGCGGGGCTGAGGGTTATTACGGTTTGGAACACCATTACCGGCGGTATTGACAAGAACGTGGGGAACATCTTTGCCGACAACGCCCCTACCCTACTTGGGCTGACGGCGCAGAACACCGGCGGAGCGCAAAGCCTCTACGCCAGCAAGCTGCCGGGAAAGCCCCTTTCGTGCAACTACTGCACGGGCGTGCAGGCAATGAAAGACCATATTATCACCCACTCTAACGGATGGAACCCTACGGAGCCGCGCTTCCTCATCATTCAGGGCAACCCGTGGAACAGCGAAGTAAACCCCACCGGCTTCAAAGCGGTGAAAGAATACTTTAGCTCGGGCGAATACTCCGGAAAGTACGTTTTTGTTCGCCCCGACCATATTTTTCAGCTCCTGCGCGAGCATAACAAGCTGCCCGTAAATCCGGGCGGTACGGAAGGCGACGGCGAAGGGCTTACCGGCGCCTACTTCAACGGAACCGCCTTTGAAACGGAGGTGGCCAGCCGAATCGACCCCACCGTAAACTTTGACTGGGGAACCCGCCTGCCGATAGAAGGCGCTAACACCGATAATTTTTCAATCCGCTGGAAGGGAAAGGTTATGCCCAGATACTCGGAAACCTACACCTTTTACCTCACCTGCGACAAAGGCGGCAGGCTGTGGATAGACAACCGGCTGATGATTGACGGCTGGGCTGAAAGCCAAACAACCCCGGGAGCAGCTACGCTAACCGCAACCATTGCGCTAACCGCAGGCGAAAAGTACGATTTGAAGCTGGAGTACTACGACGACCGCGCTACGGCGCGATGCAAGCTGGAGTGGGCAAGCGCTTTTCAGTCGCGCGAAGTTATTCCGCAAAGCCAGCTCTTTAAGGACGTCCCAACGGGCATTGCGCAGTACGTAAGCCCATTTCCCGAAGTAAAGCTCTACCCAAGCCCCTCCGAAAAGGGAGTGGTGAACGTTGAGGTAGGCAGCTACAACGGGCCTGACGACGTAAGCTTGACGGTGTATGACATTTGCGGCCGAATAGTGCTGCGGCAGGCCGGAAAAACCTCAGTGCAGCAGCTGGATTTGAGCCGATACGCAAGAGGAATATACCTTATTTCGGTTAGCACAAGAAATTTCTCAAAAACGCTGAAATGTTTTTTTTAGCTAAAAGTTAAGAAAATCACGAAGCGGATTTGCGGCGATTGTTTCGTAGGGCAATAATACCAATAGAACAATGCAGCCACCACGCGCTGGCTTGAAGAGCTGGGGGTATTGTCCGTAGGACAATAATATCAATAGAACCCGACGTTCTTCTTGCTCCCGCTTCCCCGTAGGGGATTAATAAAAAGCGCTGAAATTAAAGCCCTACGGTTAGGGTGTTCAGAAGGTACGAAATTTTTTTTCCGAAAATCATTTCGTAGAAATTTGAAGATGAGATTATTGATGCAATTATTTTGGCAAAAATCAGCGGAAAAATTACGCAGGTTTGCACACCCTACCCTACGGGATGCGGAAGATACGACGACGGAGCGACGTTTCTACCGAGAGACGCATCCCTACGGGATGCGGAAGATACGACGATGGAGCGACCTTTCTACCGAGAGACGCATCCCTACGGGATGCGGAAGATGCGGCGGAGCGACGTTTCTACCGAGAGACGCATCCCTACGGGATGCGGAAGATGCGACGACGGAGCGACGTTTCTACCGAGAGACGCATCCCTACGGGATGCGGAAGATGCGACGGAACAATTGGTAGCGAAGCGCAGCAATCCGGAATATGAGCAACAGACATTTAGTTAACAATAAATAAATAATAAATTTAATTAATTAATAACAATCAACCAAATTCCCAAAACCAGCTAAAAAAAAATTAACGTGAAAAAAATTACCCTACTACCTGTTATGGCGCTTTTTGTCGCCTGCCAATCCACCGGAGCGGAGCACACCGCAAGCACCCTGCGAGCGCCAGCCGTTCCCCTGATTACCATTGACCCCTACACCTCCGCGTGGTCGTTTTCCGACAAGCTGTACGACAGCCCGGTAAAGCACTGGACGGGCAAAGACTTCCCGCTCATCGGCGTAGCGGTGGTGGACGGCAAAACGTTTCGCTTCCTGGGCAAGGAAAAGCCGGCGCTGGAGCCCATTGCACCCAACTCGGAGCAGCAACCATGGCCGGGAAAATATACCACCACCGAGCCCGCCGCCGGCTGGATAACCGCCGACTTTGACGACGCCAAGTGGAAAAACGGAAACGGCGCCTTTGGCACCATCTCCCGGCACAAGGAGCCGGTGGCAAAAACCGACTGGATGGAGCAAAAAATATGGGTGCGGCGCTTGGTCAACGTGCCGCCAAGCTACGTAGGGAGAGACGTATATCTGGAGTACTCCAACGACGACGACGCCGTGTTTTACATCAACGGCCAAAAAGTGCTGGAGGTGGGATGCTGCAACAAAAACAAGCTCTTTAAGCTCCCCAAGGAGGCGGCAAAGCTGCTGCAGGAGGGGCAAAACCTTATTGCAGCCCATTGCAGCAACCCCGTAGCCAACGGGCTGATTGACTTTGGGCTCTATGCGGAAAAGGAAAACAGCGTCCGATACGCCCAAGCCGCCGTGCAGCAATCGGTAGATGTGCAGGCCACGCAAACGCACTATACGTTTGCCTGCGGAAAGGTCAACCTGAAGCTGACGTTCGCTTCGCCCTTGCTGATGGATAACCTAGAGCTGCTGGCGCGGCCGGTGAGCTACATCGCCTGCGAGCTGACCTCCGCCGACGGGCAGCCTCACGACGTAGCCCTATCGTTTGAAGCCTCCTCGCAGTGGGCTACCAATACGCCCTACCAGCAAACCGTTTGCGACGGATTTGAGCAGGAAAACTTGGTGTTTGTGAAAACAGGAACCAAAGAGCAGGCTGTACTCGCCAAAAAAGGCGACGACCTGCGCATCGACTGGGGATACTTCTACATGGCGGCCGAAAAAGGATGGATATCCACGCTGACAAGCGACAGCCCTCGCTCGTTGCTGAAGCTGGAAAAGCAATTCCGGGTGGCAACAAAAGCTGCCGACAAAATCATGGTAGGCTACGACGACCTCTACTCCATCCGGTACTTTGGCGAAAACCTGCGCCCCTACTGGAACCGCTCGGGAAAGGAAAACATCGTTTCACAATTCGGCAAGGCGAACCGGGAGTACGACAAGGTCGTAGCCGCGTGCAGCCGCTTCGACGCCGAGCTGATGCAAAAAGCCGCCGAAGCGGGCGGAAAGGAGTACGCCGAACTCTGCGCGCTGGCCTACCGGCAGGCGATTGCAGCGCATAAGCTCGTGGAAGCCCCCAACGGAGACCTCCTTTTCCTCTCAAAAGAAAACTTCAGCAACGGTTCTATCGGCACGGTGGACATAACCTTCCCGTCAGCACCCCTCTTCCTGCTCTACAACCCGGAGCTGTGCAAGGGATTGCTCAATCACATCTTTTACTACAGCGAAAGCGGAAAATGGCCAAAACCATTTGCCGCGCACGACGTAGGCACCTACCCCATAGCCAACGGACAAACCTACGGCGGCGACATGCCCGTGGAGGAAAGCGGAAACATGCTCATCATCACGGCCGCCATTGCCGACCGCGAGGGAAACGCGCGCTATGCGGAAAAACACTGGGACGTGCTCACCACGTGGACTAACTACTTGGTGGAAAAAGGCCTTGACCCCGAAAACCAGCTCTGCACCGACGATTTTGCAGGACACTTTGCGCACAACACCAACCTGTCGGTAAAAGCCATTCTCGGCATTGCCTCCTACGGACGCTTAGCCGCCATGCTCGGCAAGCAGGAGGTGGCCGACGAATACACGCAAAAGGCAAAAAACATGGCGCAGGAGTGGGTCAAAATGGCCAACGACGGCGACCACTACCGCCTCACCTTTGACAAGCCGGGAACATGGAGCCAAAAGTACAATCTGGTTTGGGACAAA
The DNA here is from genome assembly GCA_031290835.1 of Prevotellaceae bacterium. Lineage (GTDB taxonomy): Bacteria > Bacteroidota > Bacteroidia > Bacteroidales > UBA932 > JAITMY01. Next base: position 13,478 of record JAISLN010000203.1, on the reverse strand, counting down.
CTCCTGAACCTGAATATATTCCCCAGCAGCGTGGCGCAAACGGAGGTGGCCTACTACCTGACCCGCCAAAACGCCTACGGGCTGCCATTGGACAACCGGGCAACCTACACAAAGGCCGACTGGATTGTCTGGACGGCCACGCTGGCCGACAACAAGGCAACCTTTGAGCAATTTATCCGCCCCCTCCACAACTTTGCCAACACAACGCCCGACCGCGTGCCGCTCTCCGACTGGTATTTTACCGACCGACCGCACCAGCGGGGATTTCAGGCGCGATCGGTTGTGGGCGGTTTTTTTATAAAAATGCTAGAAAACGGGGAAATTTTGAATTCTAAATTCTAAATTTTGAATTGCGCAAAGCACGGATTGTAGCGCGTTAGCCTAATTCAAAATCCCCTCTCCACACGGACAGTCCCGCAGGGACGGCACTTTATTAACCGTAGGCGTTAGCCTACGGATGGAGAGAGGGTAATGGCTACAGCACGAGAGCATAGCGTGTCCGCAGGCTAAAGCCGTAGGCTAAAGCCGCAGGCTAAAATCCGTAGGCTAAAGCCTACGGTTAATAAAGTGCCGTCCCTGCGGGACTTGACCGATTCTATTGGGCAGTAATGATAGTAAAAATTAAGTGCTGCATAGCACTTAATACAAATTATCAATGCTTCCGTTTTCGACAAAACGCTGTTACGCGATTTACTGTGTCCGCCACCCTACGGGCAATCGTAGCGAATTTGTCCGGCTGGCTTCGCCGAACTCCGCTTCGCTCCGGTTTCCCGCAAATCACAGCTCAAACAAGCATCAAAAAAACATCACGCAAACATCAAAAAAACATCACGCAGGCATCAAAAAAACATCACGCAAACATCAAAAAAAATCACACAGGTATCAAAAAAAAAAATCACGCAAGCATCAAAAAAAAAACCGCTATGAAAAACGCAATGCTAACATTTAGGGCGAGGGCTCCCGATAGCCTTAGCGCAAAAAAAATGCTGCAACGTGCAGCACGATGTAAATCTCCGATTACATCTCTCAAGCTCCATTCTTTATTTATTTTTTTTTAACGTTCTAATTTTTACAGATTATGAAAAAGACAAAAACCATTTTGTTTGCCGCCACCCTTTGCACAGGCGTAGCGGCATGGGCACAGCCGCTGGCCCTTTACACAGGCGGCACGCTGCCAACCACGCAGGGCTGGAGCGAGTGGAGGCTCGATAGCTCCGTGAACCCCATTGCCGCGCCGGTAGCGCTGGATACGACAGGAGGCGTGCTGAAGCTCACCTCCGTGAACAGCGACACCCTCTACTCGCAGCTGGGCTGGTACAAGCTAAACCCGGGCTTAGACCTCAACAGGGGCTACACCATTGACCTGAAGGCCAAGCTGAAGGTGGCCAAAAAAGGCTCGTTCAACATCCAGGGCTACGACAACAGCGGAAAAGGCTTCCGCGTAACCATTGCCGACACCTTCCTGACCAACCAGAGCGACCCGCTGAAAGCTACGCAAACCATTGCAAGCGGGCTGACAGGCGACAACGAATTTCACGTTTACCGCCTCGCGGTAAAGCCCTCGGGCAGCGTGGACGTGTACCGCGACGGCGAAAAAATCGGCTCGTTTGCCCTCTCCACCTTCAAGTTCGACAACATTGTAGAAAACGGAGGATTTGAGGACGAAGAATTTCCGGACTTCCTGAGCAACGGCACCCTGCGGCGGATAGACGATTCGAGCAAGGTTTACGCCGGCAGCTACGCGCTGGAGGCGAGCAGCGACGGAAAAGTAACGGACCACACCAAGCCTTTTGGCGAGCGTGAAGCGTTTCGCACCCGCCCGTTTCCCGTTAAGCCCAACACAGACTACGAAATTTCCATTACCCGCCGCCGCGCAGCGCCGGAGCCGTGGGCGTGGCGCGATTTGGGCGTTTTCTACAACGATCAGCTGGGAACACTTACTGAGAAGGACGACCGTAATGATAACATCACGTTTGGAGGCGCAAATGACGTTCAGTGGATGGCGCACAACCACAACTTTACCACGCCGGACACTCCTACTGTCAGGCAATCCGTTCGCTTTGAGTTCCCGTCTTGGACTCGTGATGGCAAAAAAGACATCAGCACCCCGTTCGACAACATCATTTTGCGCGAGCGCCACAGCTTTGGCGTCAACAGCTCCATTCCGAACGGCATTATCGAGCCGGTCTTCCACGAAGGCTACGTAAACCTGATTGAAAACGGTAGCTTTGAAAACGATACCGTAAACAACGACGGTACCTATTACCAGTGGACAATAAGCGATGAAACCCAAATCACGCAGAACACACCGACAGGCCGTAATGACCTCTGGAACGGAGAAGTTCGTATTCAAAAGCACGACAAATGGGACGACCAAACGGGCTCAGTGAATGACAAGCGCGACAGCCTGTGGTGGGCGCACAGCGGCGCCGCTTCGCTGCGGTTTTCCTCCTTGGGCAACGGCGGCGGCAAAATGGACTTCACAAAGAAGCTGGAGCCCGGCAAGACCTACCGCTTCAACTTCTGGCATCGCAGCCCGAAATGGCCGGACCTTGGGTGGCTGAAGGTGAAGCTAAGCGGGTCGGGCGCCGACTCTGTTATCTGGGGACATAGGCTGGCAAATAACAACAACGTCTGGGCTAACGCCGACCTGTTTTTCACCGCGACAGAAAGCGATACTATTCTGCACCTCTACACCGAAGGATACGGTAGCTGGTTTAACATTTACTTAGACGACCTCGTGCTGTACGAAGTAACCGGCGCAGTGGACCCCCAAATAGCAGGCAAAACCAACCTAATTGCCAACGGCGACTTTGAAAACGATACGATAGATAACGAGGGGAACCCCTACGTGTGGGCGCTGGCGTCCGGCAGCGAAAACCAAAATGACAACTACCCTGTGGCGTGGAGCGAGGTGTGGAAATCCTACGTACGCCTGCAGGACAGAAAGAAAAATGCCGAAGGAGCCGAAGATACCGGCATACAGTGGGCGCACAGCGGCAGCAAGGCGCTGCGCGTATCCTACCTCAACGAAAGAGGCCCTGCGCGCGAGTTCGAGGGAATTGCCAGCGAGGTACCGGAAACCACGCTGCCGAAAGCCTACCGCGTAAACATCAACTTTGAGAAAGAGCTGGAGGCAAACAAAACCTACACCTTTGTGTTCTGGCTAAAGGGAGCCGGCTACCCCGACAGGGGCATGCTGAACGTGTCCAACGGCGACCTCCCGCTCTGGAAGGAGGAGATTTCCACCAAGTACGTCAGCTGGACAAGGAAGTCCATTACCTTTAGCACCACCGCAGCCAACCATACCCTGAGGATGTTTACCGAATGGAGCGGCTGGTGCAACTTCTACCTGGACGACCTCTTTTTGTACGAGGAAGATACCTACGTTCCCTACGAGAGCGAAGATTCCTACCTCTTCTTCGGCAAATCGCAAAACACGGCGAGCACCGATGTGGAGGTTGAGTACGTAAAAATTCTCACCGGAGGCGCCCACGCACCCGGCGAAGAAAAGGTTGTTGCCGTTACCTACCACTACGCGCTGACCGAGGAGACGGACACCACCATATACGCCGAATACGATGTTACCAATGCAGACTTCAAGCAGCCCATTCCCGAAAGGGAGTTCTACTCCTTTGTAGGATGGTACAGCAGCGCCGACTTTACGGGCGACGCCGACGCTATAATTCAGCAGGGCACTACGGGGGCTAAGGAGTACTGGGGCAAATGGCAGCTCTCATCCTTAGAGTTTACCATTACCTACAACGAAAACGGAGGCGACTCTATCCCCGACAGCTCATACACCTTCGAAAGCGAAGCAGTGGTATTGCCGGCTACTGCGACAAGAACCGGCTACACCTTTGCCGGCTGGTACGACAACGCCGAGCTCACGGGCGAAGCCGTTACCGAAATTCCGACGGGAAGCATAGGCCATAAGGCGTTTTGGGCAAAATGGGCTGCCGTGCAGTACGCCATTACCTACCATGCCGCCGGCGTTGCAGGCCTTGCCGACACCACCATCACCTACACCATCGAAGATACGGTAGCGCTGCCCGCATCGCAGGCAATAGGCTACAGCGTTGAATGGTACGCCAACGCCGAGCTCACGGGCGAAAGCCTTGCTGCACTTCCGGCAGGAAGCTCCGGCGATAAGGAGCTATGGGCAAAATCGGAGGCCATACGCTACACCGTTACCTACAACGAGCTCAGCGGCGTCGCTATCCCCGACACCTCATACACCATCGAAAGCCCAGCGCTGGTATTGCCCGCCACAACGAGAGCAGGCTACACCTTTGCCGGCTGGTACGACAACGCCCAGCGCACGGGCAACGCTATTACCGAAATACCGCAAGGCAGCACCGGCAACAAAGCGTTCTACGCCAAATGGGAAGAGGAGGTAACTGCCGTAAGCTCGCTGGACGCATCCGCGCTGCGCATCTACCCGAATCCCGTTGCAAACGGCCTGCTGATCATCGAAAACCTGTCCGGCAGCGGCAAAGTAGAAATCTACAGCGTGAGCGGTTCGCTCATGGGCATTTATAGCGTTAGCGCGGCAGGTAGTCAGGCAGTGGTAAATATTTCGGCCTTGCCCGCCGGTACCTACATCGTAAAAGCCAACGGCAAAACCGGAAAAATAACCAAATTCTAACCCCGAATTTGAAATTTTGAATTTGAAATTTTGAATTTTGAATTGCGCAAAGCGTCGTGCCTTGCGCAATTCAAAATTCAAAATTTAAAATTCAAAATTTCTATTTCTATTTCCAGCTTTCGCAGGGACGATACTTTTTTCAAAAAATAAAGTGTCGTCCCTGTGGAGTTTGGAAGAGGCAGCGCCAAATGTCGCCGAGCTTTGCGGCGATATTTTTCTTCCGAAAATCAGCCTGAAAAAGGAGGCAGCGAAAACCTCATTTTTACCCCATTTAAACACCATTACAACCTTTAACCATAAATCAAGCTTAACAATTTCACCATTTCTTTAATTCAAAATTTCTTCACCATGAACAGATATTTTTTACGCTCTGCGCTTGCACTTTCTTTATCTCTTTGCGGCCTTGTGCAGCCGTCAGCATCATCGGCAGCCCCCAGCCCCTACCAAAAGAAAACCGCCAAGCTGATGAGCCCGTGGGGCGAGGCGCTGCAAGCTACCGACCCAATACTACCCGAATATCCGCGCCCGCAAATGGTGCGCGAAAAATGGCTCAACCTGAACGGCATTTGGCAGCTTCAGCCCGCCAAAAGCGCGAGCGAAGCGCTGCCTGTCGGCGACCTCGCGCGGGAAATCCTTGTGCCCTTTCCGGTAGAATCCGCCCTTTCGGGCATCAAGGAAAGCCACAAGCATGTGTGGTACCGCCGCTCGTTTACGGCGCCGAGCGATTGGGCGGGACTGCGAACGCTGCTACACTTCGGGGCGGTCGATTACGCCTGCCAAGTCTTTGTTAACGGCGTCAGCGTGGGGACGCACCAGGGAGGCTACGACCCCTTCTACTTCGACGTTACCGAAGCGCTGACCGGCAGCGGAGCGCAGGACGTTGCCCTGCGGGTGAGCGACGTAACCGACGACAAGGGCTACCCGCGCGGAAAGCAAACTTTCTACCCGGGAGGCATCATGTACACCTCCACCACCGGCATTTGGCAAACGGTTTGGCTCGAAGCCGTGCCGCAAGCCTACATCGGCAGCACCTTCCGAATGACGCCGAATATTGATAACGCCACCCTGAAGTTTTACCCAAACGGCCTCAACGCCGGCGCCCCCCTTGCCACGCCCAAGCTGCGCTTCAAAATCTACGACAGCGGCAAGGAAATTGCTACCGCAGAAAAACCGCTCGACCCCGCCATAACGCTCAGCATCCCGCAGCCGCTCAAGCTGTGGTCTGTCGATAACCCCTTCCTCTACGACATGAAAATTTACCTGCTCGACGGCGCCACCGCAGTGGATTCGGTTTTGACGTACTTTGGGATGCGCAAAATCTCCCAAAAGCTGGTCAACGGCTACCCCAGAATGTGCCTGAACAACGAGGTGCTCTTCCAGATGGGGCCGCTCGACCAGGGCTTTTGGCCGGACGGCCTCTACACCGCCCCCACCGACGAAGCGCTCCGCTTCGACATTGAAAAAATGAAGGAGTACGGCTTCAACATGGTGCGCAAGCACATCAAGGTGGAGCCCTACCGCTGGTACTACTGGTGCGACAAGCTCGGCCTGCTGGTGTGGCAGGATATGCCCTCGATGAACTCGTACATCAACACCGCAGTCCGTCCGGTGCCCCCGCGCGAAGACGCCGCCTACCTGCACGAGCTCGAAATGATGATAAAAACGCACTGGAACTCGCCAAGCATCATTTCGTGGGTAACGTTTAACGAATACCAAGGCTCGCACGACGAAGATAACGTGGCGAACAAAGTCAAAGAATGGGACGATAGCCGTCTGGTAAACGTAAACAGCGGCTGCGATGAGCGCTACGACAGAAACAAAACCGATATACGCGACTACCACAGCTACCCCGCGCCGGTATGCCCGCCAAAAAATACGCAAAACTCACAAATTCTGGTGTGCGGCGAATACGGCGGCATAGGCTACTACGAAAACGGGCATATCTGGCAGGAGGGAAACCCCTACGCAACCGTCAACTCCTACGCAAAGCTGCTGGAAACATACGCCTTCTACGGCGACATGCTGATAGACTTCAAAACCAGCAAGGGGCTGAGCGCGGCGGTATATACCGAAATTACCGACGTGGAAATGGAGCTCAACGGCCTGATGACCTACGACCGAAAGGTGTTTAAAGGAGATATTGCCGGTTTTGCCGCTGTAAACCAACGAATCATCCACGAAAATCGGTTTTACGACGACTATCTTGCCACCTCCGAAAGTAGAGCGCAAACGTGGAAATACACCACCTCTACGCCGGCTGCCGGCTGGATGAATACAGCCTTTGACGACAGCGCATGGGGTACAGGCAGCGGCGGCTTTGGCGCCAACAACCCTCCCAACACGGCGATAAGAACTGCATGGAGCACGAATAACATCTGGCTGCGCCGAACATTCACCCTACCCTCCGACGCCCTCGACGCAGGAACGCTAATGCTTAAGGCCTACCACGACGAAGACTGCCAAATCTACATCAACGGTGTGCCGGCGCTCAACGTAACCGGCTACGTAACCGCCTACATCTCCTTCGCCATTGCCGATAGCGTGAAAAACAAGCTGGTTTTGGGCGGCGAAAACACCATTGCGGTGCACTGCCGCCAGACTGAGGGCGGGCAGTACATCGACGTGGGCATTACCAGAATGACAACCTCCCAGCCGGAACCCCAGCCGGAGCCCCAACCCGACCCCGACCCTGCGCCCACCGCCGTGGAAACCGTAAAAAAAAACACCTGTCGGGTTTACCCTAACCCGACAGCAGGCGTCCTGAACATTGTCCGGCAGCATTCGGCCACCAAAATCAGGGGAATATACAGCATACTCGGCAGCCTAGAAAAATCACCGGCGCCCTACGACAGCGCCGTGGACGTCTCCGACCTGATGGCGGGAATGTACCTCCTTGAGCTCACAACCGGCAACGCTCGCGAAGTAATCGTCTTCATAAAAAGCTGAAGAAGCTATGAACGTTGGGTAGCGTCATACATTGTATGATGCTATATTTTCCCGGATTGGTTCCGCTCCGCTCCGGTTTCCCGTAGGGAAATAATATCAATAGAAAGCGGCGTCTCTCTCTTTCTCAATTGGCTTCGCCGAGCTCCGCTTCGCTCCGGTTTCCCGTAGGGAAATAATATCAATAGAAAGCGGCGTCTCTCTTGTTCCCGGTTTCCCGTAGGGAAATAATATCAATAGAAAGCGGCGTCTCTCTTGTTCCCGATTTCCCGTAGGGAAATAATATCAATAGAAAGCGGCGTCTCTCTTGTTCCCGATTTCCCGTAGGGAAATAATATCAATAGAAAAATATGCTACCCCCTAACGCCCATAGCCCGTAGGGCTAACAGACATTTACAATTTTGATACTAAAGGGTTGGCAGAAAGGTCTCCGACAGCAGAAGCGGCAACTATGTTGATAGACTTTGTCGGTACACCATGCGGAGCGCAATCATATAAAATTTATTATGACACTCAATTACCTTACTAAAAATGAAAAAAGTAAATTTAAAAACATTGAAATGGATATTGCCGGTACCCTGCTATTTTATAGCGGTAGGATTCTTTTTCTTTTGGGATGCTATTGAAATACTGATATTTGGAGTACGCTATAGCGATACGCCGATTATACTACCCGGTAGTTTTCTGTCTATCGCTGCGCTACCTCTCATTCCACTTGGGTATGTTCTGTTGGCAATAGGGCAATGGCTATACAGAAAAAGCTGGAAATGGTTTAGCGCATTTGCATGGGGAGTAGCGGCGGTTTCCATTATTCTGTTAATAATAGTTGAATATCAGTATATTGTAAGTTGGTTGTATTTCCTATTGATTGTGGTTCCGGCCCTGCTATTCTACTACGTTCCGTTTTTTCTGAGCCTGTCGTACCTGCTCAAGAGAGAAAAATATGACCTCACTGCACGGGGCAAGTGAAACGCCAAATACCGACATGACACGGCAGGGCGAAGCGCCGGAGGTACCGCCTCGCGGCAGCGCCCTTCTGCCGCGAGGCAAGTCTGCGCGAGCTATTTTTTCTCCTTTTCTGCCTTGAGGAGAAAACAGAGATGGACAGCGTATATTACGCGCTGTGGGGCAAGGTTACGCTTTGCCATTAGGCGCATAAAAACTAAAATGTTTTAAATATTATTTGGCATGACAAAGAATAAGGTTATTTTTACTTTTTCACCCTCAACCGCATGGGGAGCTTTGCTGCCTGCGAGCTGCTTCACTATGGGGGAACGAATGGCTGTCGCCGGAGCATGTGGCGACAGGAAACGTGCTGCGCTGCCGTTCGCCCGGCAATGCCCTGTACGACCATAAAAAAATGCTACAAGCTGTAAAGCATTAATATTCTGTAATTTGAAGCCAACAATAAAAAAACAACAAGCTTGAAAAAATTGATTAGTATAAATTTTAACAAATGAAATATATGAAAACCGTATTTACCTTACTCCTGCTTGCTGTAAGCCTAAGCATGGGAGCAAAAGCACAGCCAACATGGACAAACCCTCTGACGCTCCCCAACGAATGGCCTCTGTACGGAATAGGCGACCCCTACATCCTGAAGTACCGAGGCGTTTACTACCTGTATTGCAGCACCAGAGACAACATGACCGGCGTCAAGTGCTGGTCAACAAAAGATTTTATAACATGGTCGGACGCCTATACCTGCACCAGCGCCTCCATAACAAAAAGCGCCTACGCGCCCGAAGTCGTTTACTGGAATGGCCTCTTTTACATGTACACATCGCCGGCGGGTAATGGGCATTACGTCTTGACGAGCAGCAGCCCCACCGGCCCGTTTACGGCGGCAACCGGCAACGTGGGGAAGAGCATCGACGGCTCCATCTTTATCGAAGACGACGGCAAGTGGTATTTTTACCACGCAAGCGACAACGGCATACAGGGCTGCGCAATGTCCAGCCCGACCAGCATCGGCGCCGACGTCAACCTGAATACGCGCATGGGCTACGGCTGGACGGAAGGCCCTACCGTTATAAAAAGAAATGGAACCTACTACTTGATCTACACCGGAAATCATGTAATAAGCCGCGGCTACCGCATCGATTACGCCCAAAATACAGCAGGCCCTATCGCTCCCTACACCCCCCAGTCCAACCAAAACCCTATCCTGATAAAGACCGAGGGCGAATTTGTAGGCCTGGGGCATGGCTCGGCCTTCGTTGGCCCCGACTTGGACAGCTACTACTATACCTACCACAACTTGGCAGGCGACTACGGGGTAGGCCCCTACCGGCGGCTGAATTTTGACCGAATTGCATGGAACGGAGCAAAGCTCCTCTTGCTCGGCCCAACCACCTGGCCGCAACAGGCCTTTCGGCAAGCGGACATGGCCGATTTTTTTGACCGAGATAGCTTGGGCGCAAATTGGCTGACGCCCAACGGCGGCAGCTGGACGGTAGCTGATAGCGATAGGCTGATGCAAAACCTTTCGGACAACGAAAGCGCTACCCCCTACAAGGCGCTTCTCAACCAACCGACCAAGGCGGACTACACCGCCGAATTTACGATGAAGGAAGAAGCTATCGCAGCTGCTGACGCCCGATTTGGCGCCGTTTTCGGCTACACGGATGAGGCAAATTACGGCATGGCCGTCTTGAATAGCGCCTCAAACCGGCTGGAGGTAAGCTTCAAAGCAAACAACAAGTGGGACGCCCCCCGCTACGCAAACCTGCCAAGCGGCTACAACCTGCGGGTGTGGCATCACCTGCGCTTGGAGAAATCGGGAGCAAGCTACCGGTTTTACATCGACGGCATGCTAAAGCTCTCCGCTTCACACGCGCTGGGAGGCGGAAAAATCGGCTATGCAACCGATAGATGTCAGGCGAATTTTGGGTATATTGCGCTTCACAATCAGGCAAACGGCTCCGGAATTTTTGACGTGCACAAGCCCATACCCGGAATAATCGCCGCCGTGCACTACAATAGCGGAGGCGAGGGAGTAGCTTACCACGACCTGACCGCCGGAAATTCCGACAAGGGACTTTTCCGAAACGACAGCGTGGATATAGGCAGCTGTAGCGAAGGCGGCTTTGCCATAACCGCCAATCAGAGCGGCGAATGGTACAAGTACAACGTGAACGTAAAGGCAACCGGGCTCTACCACCTCGGGCTTCGCTATTCCGCTACCGACTCTGCGCAGATACGTATCCGGCAAGGCAGCACGGATTTGACCGGCAGGCTTGTTGTGCCCGCCACAAGCAGTGCGACAAATTGGCGTACCCTCACCATCAAAGGGCTGGAGCTGCAGGCCGGATGGCAAACGCTTACCGTTGAAACGCTTGGCGGAAGCTTTAATTTTTACGAAATGCGCTTCGAAGAAGCCGACAACTCCGTTGTTACCCAAGCCGACTCGTTCGATACGGCGTTCAGCCCGCTCTGGAATTACAGCGACGGAACATGGAATATTTCCTCGGGTGCAGCAACCATAAACGGCCACGGCAAACGGACGCTCGGCAGCACGGGCTGGACAGACTACACGGTGCAGGTGGACGTAACCTACTACAGCTCGTTCAACGCCGGGCTTATCTTTCGGGTAAACAATCCCGCCTTGGGCGGTGCAGGAAAAGATCCGGCGTTGGGAACAGACTATTTGCAGGCCTACTACGTCACGCTGTCCGCCAGCTCGCTCATACTCGGAAAACAGAGCTACAATTGGCAGCAGCTGGCAACAAAAGCAGGAGCTTACATCAAAAACCGAAAATATACCCTAAAAGTAGAAGTGAACGGCAGCAACATAAAAATCTATGTGGATAACATGAAAACACCCCAAATAGACTATACCGACCCCCGCCCGTTTATCTGCGGAAAAGTGGGGCTACGGGTATGCAACGATTACGCCAGCTTCGACAACTTCAGCGTAACAACCCATCCGCAAGCAAATATCACCCTGCCGGAAAAAAATACAACCCCGCCGCCGGAGGAAGATACTACCAAAACGGAAGTATTGGGCAATGGAGACGCCGGCAGCGCCGTCCGATTATTTCCCAATCCGGCGGCGGACGAGCTGACGGTGCACAACGTCGCCGATTTTTCCGACCTATTCCTCTACAGAGCCGACGGGCAGGAAATAGACAGAAAAAAAATATCGGGACCAGCCTGCCGTATCAACACCTCCTCGCTGAGCAAGGGATTATACCTGATAAAGCTAATAAGCCGCTCAGAAGGAAGCGTTGTACGAAAATTTGTCAAACAATAGCTCTTACGTTTTAATATAAGCTTAATCATTAAATACACATTTACACATGAAAAAAATTTGGACTACACCTATCTTCACGCTTCTTTTTGCCTGCACTTGCAGCAGCAGCAATAGCGAAAACAAAAACGACATGCCGCAACCTGCGGAAAGCACCGCGCTGGATTGGAGCGCAGCTGCCGACAGCAGCAGCAGGGCCTTGCTCAACTCATTCTGGGACGAAACCGAGCACTACTTTTGGGCAGATAACCACGGCAACAAAAATTTCCATTACTGGCCGCAAGCCCACGCCCTAGATGTGCTGGTAGATGCGTATGAGCGTAGCGGCAACGATTTTTATAAAGCATACTTCGCCCTGTGGTTTGACGGCGTGAAGAAAAAGAACAACAACAGCTGGTACAACAGCTACTTCGACGACATGGAGTGGATAGCACTTGCCCTGCTCCGCACGTATCAAGCCACCGGCGAGGCAAAATACAAAAGCGCCGCGCTGGAGCTGTGGGGGTACATACAGGAAGGATGGAACGACTACGCCGGCGGCGGAATAGCATGGGAGCGGGACAATAACTTGTGGAGCAAGAACGCCTGCTCCAACGGCCCCGCCTGCATACTGGCCGCCCGCCTGTACCGGGAAACCGGCGACGAAGTGTACAGAACATGGGCCTTTAAAATCTATGAGTGGGAAAAAAGTACGCTGTTTAACCGCAACTCCGGCGCCGTGTATGACAACATCAACGGACAGACGGGCAGCAAAAACACCTCGTGGATATTTACCTACAATCAAGGTACCTTTGTCGGGTCGGCGGTGGAGCTGTACAAAATTACCGGCGAAAAAATGTACCTTAACGACGCCGTGCTGGCCGCCAACTACACCATCGCCAATTTAGTAAACGACGCCATACTGAAAAACGAGGGCAACGGCGACGGCGGGCTATTCAAGGGAATTTTTGTGCGCTACTTTGCGGAGCTAATCGGGCAGAAAGGCTTGGATAGCGCCACCAAAAACCGCTATCTCCAATTTTTGCAGTACAACGCAGAAACGCTATGGACAAAGGGCGCCAGCAAAAAGGATGTGCTATTCGGCACGTTTTGGCGCAATAAACCGGGCTCGCAAACCGGGCTGACGGAGCAAACCAGCGGCTGTATGCTGATAGAAGCCATGGCGAAAATTGGAGAGCCGTAAGCGATTCTCCCCAAAATGCTTATATTTGCAAAAAAAAACGTTATGGAACTCCCATTAGACCTTACAAAACGGTACACCTACGCCGACTATCTCACGTGGTGGGACAATACGCGCAGGGAGTTGCTGCACGGGTTGATTAAGCTGATGTCGCCCGCGCCGACTCCTCGACATCAGAGCATACTCTCCAACTTAAACGTCGAATTGGGCAGCTTCGTTAAAAAGCGTAAAAGGCAATGCAAGGTTTTTCCTGCGCCTTTCGACGTGCGGCTGCCGAAAAACGGCGAAAAGGATAACGACAAAATAGATACCGTTGTACAGCCCGACATCTGTATTGTGTGCGACCCGTCGAAGATAGACCAGCGCGGCTGCCTCGGCGCACCCGACTTTATTGCGGAGGTGCAGTCGCCCTCCACCGCAAAATACGACCTTCACGAGAAGTTTGTGCTCTACGA